>CAWUND010000015.1:0-14903 GCA_963923815.1 uncultured bacterium | reverse complement strand
TACGAGGAGGTGCAGCAGCTGCGCCAGCGGCCCCACCCCCACGAGTACACGATGTACTACGACGCCTGATCGGCCAACGACTCCGATCGGCCCCCATCAGCCCCGGCTCAGGCCGGGGCTTTTTCATGGCGCACCGCTTCAGCCGTCCCACTGGCCACCGGGGCCCGCGGAGCGGTGGCTGAATCCGTTGGAATGGGGCCACTTCGATGGAACGGCGCTCGTCCATGGCCGACACCCTCACCAAGCTCGCCTACCAAGCCCTGCAGGGGGGGAAGAGCCTGATGGGCGTGGCCCACAAGGAAGTGAGCACCAAGCTGATGGAGCTGGTGGCCCCCGCCGGCGCCCCCAAAACGCGGCCGATTCCGCCCCAGATGCTCAAGGATCTGCAGGCGGCCAACAGTGCCCTGCTGGAACTCGACTGGCAGGAGGCCGAGCAGGGGCTCTACCCCACCAGCCTGCTGTTCGATGGCCCCTGGCTGGATTGGGCCGCCCGCTACCCGTTGGTGTGGCTGGACATGCCCAGCACCTGGAGCCGCCGCAGCGAGCGCAACGTGAGTGATCTTCCGCAGGAGGTGAACCGGGAGAACTATCCCGACTACTACCTGCAGAACTTTCACCACCAAACCGATGGCTACCTGAGCGACCACTCGGCCTCGCTCTACGACCTGCAGGTGGAAATCCTGTTCAACGGCACGGCCGATCCGATGCGTCGCCGGGTAATCCGGCCGCTCACCGAGGGGCTGCGGGCCTTCCACGACCGGCCCGCCAGCCAGCTGCGCATCCTCGACATCGCCACCGGCACCGGCCGCATGCTGCGGCAGCTGCGGGCCGCCCTGCCGGAGGCCCAGCTGGTGGGTCTCGACCTCTCCGCCGCCTACCTGCGGCAGGCCAACCGCTGGCTGAGCCAGCTGCCCAGCGAACTGCCCCAGTTGGTGCAGGGCAATGCCGAGCAGATGCCCTTCGCCAGCGGCAGCATGCAGGCGGTGACCTGCGTGTTCCTGCTGCACGAATTGCCCGGTGAGGCACGCCAGGCGGTGCTCAACGACTGCTTCCGGGTGCTGGAGCCCGGCGGCACCCTGGTGCTGGCGGATTCGGTGCAGCTGGCGGATTCGCCCCAATTCGAAACGGCCATGGACAACTTCCGCCGTGTGTTCCACGAGCCCTACTACCGCGACTACATCGCCGACGACATCGACCAACGGCTCCAGACGGCCGGTTTCGAGGGCATCCGTGCCAGCTCCCATTTGATGACCCGCGTGTGGAGTGCCACCAAGCGCTGACAAAGGGGCTCCAGCCGGATCGCTGACCCATAGGGTCTGGGCTGCCACACCGCAGCTCAGCCCAGGCATGGCCAATCCCTTCAGTGTGCGATGGCTTGCGGGCTGGACCTTTCAGACCGTGTTCATGGAGGGGCACCTGCAGGTGGAGGCCCATGGTTTTGGCATCTGCCTGCGAACACCGGTGCTGCCTGGGGAGAGCCCCCTCTCCGCCGCCGACCGGCTGGTGCTGGCCGAGGACCAGCGCCGCCGCTCCCTCCACAACGCCTGGCTGCGCGGTGAGCGCCTGGCCCAGGCGGCGCCGGCTCCCCTCTTGAGCGGCGCCCGCGTGGATCAACAGGTGAGCGAATTGCAGCCCGAACCCGACCCGGCGGCCATGGAACCGGCGGCCTAACGCCGCAACCAGAGGGCCAGCAACAGGGCCGGCCCGCCCCAGCGCAGGGCCTGCCACAGCCAGCGTTCAGGCCATCGGGAGCCCTGCAGGGCTGCCGGTAGGGGGTCGAGCAAGCGTTGGGCCAGGGCCATGCGCTGCCGCAGGCGCCGTGCCTGAAGGCTGTCATCGCGGGGCTGCAACCGCTCGGCCCGGGCCACCTGCGCCATCAGTGCCCCCAGCTGGTGCAGCCAGCGGATGGGGGGATGGGGGGAGCGCGGACGCTGCTGCATGGCGTCAGGATGGCCGCCGGACACGCCGTTCGTCCAGTGACTTCGCCCGCGCCGATGCGATCCCGCCCCGCCCCCTGGCCCGAGGGGAGTCAGCAGGCCACGGAGGCCCTGGCCCGCCTGCTGAGCATCGACGAGCGCCAATGGCATGCCCTCAAGGGGCAACCGAAACGACGGGCGGCGGAGCTGCTGGCGGCGGCCCTGGTGCAGCTGGTGAACGACGGTGAGGCCACGCCGATGGTGGTGCAGGCCCTGGGTTGGTTGCAGGGGGAGCTGCGCGACCCCGGCTGCCCCCAACACGGTCGTTAGCTCAGGCGGCCCGGCGGGCCGCCACCTGCACCCGGTTGCCCCGGCGGCTCCAGCGCACGTCTTCGAAGCACTGGTGGATCAGAAACAACCCCCGCCCTGAGGCGGCATCGAGCGCCTCGGGCAACTCGGGGCAGCGCCCCTGGGGGGGCACCCCGCAGCCCTCATCCTGCACCTGAAACACCAACCAGCGGGGCGTGAGGATGCGGCGCACCCGCAGGCACTTGCCCGGGTCGTTGCCGTTGCCATGGCGCACGGCATTCACCAGCACCTCTTGGAGGCCGAGCTGCAGGGGGCCCCGTTGCGCCGTGCCCTGGATCGGCTCCAACAGCAGCTCCAGCAGGGGGGCGAGCTGCAGCGTGGACGGGGTGATGAAATCAGCCCAACGCAAGGCCATGGGTGCTGATGCTGGGGGTCAACCCCGTGTGTTTTGACCCTACCGCTGCCGCATGGCGGCGGCAGCGGGGCTGTGTTCAGGCCGACACCCGCTGTTGCAGGGCCGGGTGGGAGAGCAGCGCATCCATCAACCGCACCCCCCGCAGCTGGTTCACCAGCGGCAGGTGCCCCTCCGGGGCCTCCAGCGACCAGGTGAACGCGGCGGGGTAGCGGGTCCACACCCCCGCCTGCTTCCAGCCCAGGCGGGGCCAGAGTTGGTCCCACCGGCCCGCCAGGCTGCGCAGCAGCCGCAACTGCACCGAGAAGCCGAAGCGGCCCTGCGAATAGACCACCCAGAGGCGGTCGAGGCTTTCGAGATCCGCCGCCGCGATCGCCGGCACCTCGGAGTAATACACGTAACCGCGTTTCACGGCATCGGGCCCGGCCAGCTGGCGCAGGTGTTCGCTGGTGAGGCGATCGGCCTCCTCAAACTCCTGCTGCAACAGGGCCCGCTGCAGGGGGCCGTAATCGAGGCCCTGGGAGCTGGTCACGGCCAACCAGCCCTCAGGGTGCCGTTGCCAGAAGCCCTCCACGAGGCTGTCGGACTGGCTCAGCAGCAGCTGCAGCAGGGTGCCGGGGGCCCAGTCGTCGCCGGTGGCATCCAGCCGGTCGAGCTGCTCCGCAATCAGGGGGCGCAGCTCGGCAGAGCGCTGCAGCAGCTGGGGCAGCAGGCTGCGGCGTTGCCGGGGATTGGCACCCAGGAACCGCTCGAGCAATTGCTCGGCACTGACCGTGGTGGTGACAGGGGGTCCGGAAAGCATCGCGGGCGACTGAGCTGTCGGCGCCAGTGTTGGCCCACTATGTCAGGCATGGCCGGAGGCAGGCGGAGTGGGCGACGGGGGGCGTGAAGCGATCGGGCCGTTCCTGGCGAGCGGCGGCGCCCTGCTCGATGTGCGCGCCCCGGCGGAATACGCCCAGGGGCACATCCCCGGGGCCCGCAATCTGCCGCTGTTCAGCGATGCGGAGCGGGCGGCGGTGGGCACCACCTACAAGCAACAGGGCCGCCAGGAGGCCATTCAGTTGGGGTTGGAGCTGGTGGGTCCGCGCCTGGCGGAGTTGGGGCAGGCCCTGCGCAGCACCCATGGGGAGGGCGATGGGGTGCTGCGGCTCCACTGTTGGCGGGGGGGGATGCGGTCGGAGAGCGTGGCGTGGCTGGCCCGCCAACTGGGGCTGCCGGTGGTGGTGCTGGATGGGGGATACAAGGCCTTTCGGCGCTGGGTGCTGGCGCTGTTGGAGCAGCCCTGGCCCGTGCAGCTGCTCGGTGGGCGCACGGGCACCGGCAAAACCGATCTGCTGTTGGCCCTGCAGCGGTTGGGGGTGCCGGTGATCGACCTGGAGGGGCTGGCCCACCACCGCGGCAGCAGTTTCGGGGGCCTGGGCCTGCCGCCCCAGCCCAGCAGCGAGCACTACGAAAACCGACTGGCGCTGGCCCTGCACAGGCTGCGCGGCGCCGGGCCGATCTGGCTGGAGGCGGAGAGTGCCCAGGTGGGGCGCTGCCGCATCCCGGCCGGGCTGTGGCGCCAGATGCAGCAGGCACCGCTGCTCGAAATCCAGCGCCCCCTGGAGGAGCGCCTGGCCCAACTGGTGGCGGTGTATGGCGGCCACGGGCAGGGCCCCCTGCGGGAGGCCACGCAACGGATTGCCCGACGGCTGGGGCCCCAGCGCACCGCAGCCGCCTTGGAGGCCATCGACCGCGGGGATTGGGGGGCGGCGGCAGGGCAAATGCTGGATTACTACGACCGCTGCTACGACCACGAACTGGCCCGCCACGGGGAGGGCGATCAGCACCGGCTGCTGGGCAGCCACGACCTCGGGGGCCTCAGCGCCGACCAGGCCGCCCAACAGCTGCTGGCCTCCGGTTGCTTCACCGCCAGCGGCGCCTGAGCCGGCCCCGGAACACTGCCTAGGATCTGGTTTTACGGGACCCGTCGATGGCCGCCATTCAGTTCTTTCGCGGGATCGATGAACCGGTGGTGCCCGACATCCGCATGACCCGCTCCCGCGATGGCCGCACCGGGCAGGCGATTTTCGTGTTCGATCAGCCGGAGGCCCTGTCGCCGGAATCCCTGGGGGACATCGGCGGGATGTACATGGTGGATGAGGAGGGTCAACTGGTGACCCGCGACGTGAACGCCAAATTTGTCAACGGCAAACCGGCCGCCCTGGAAGCCACCTACACCTGGAAAACCCCGGAGGATTTTGAGCGCTTCATGCGCTTTGCCCAGCGCTATGCCGACACCCATGAACTCGGCTTCTCCCAGAAGGGCGACCAGGGGGGAGAGGCCGATGACCTGGGCGATGCCGACTGAGGCCCCGTGAAATTCGGCCAGTGGATCGGCGTGATGGCCACGGCGGCGGCCCTGCTGCTGCTCTGGCAGCTGCGCGACGTGGTGATCCACCTGTTTGCCGCCGTGGTGCTGGCCATGGCCCTCTGCACCCTGGTGGGGGTGGTGCAGCAGCGGTTGCGCTGTGGCCGTGGCCAGGCGCTGCTGATCACCCTGTTGGGCTTGCTGCTGGTGCTGGCGATCACCGTGGCGGCGGTGGTGCCCCCCTTCGTGGAGCAGTTTCAACAGTTGCTGCAGCAACTTCCCGCCTCGGCGGAGCGGGCCACAACCCTGCTGCGGCAAGCCCTCGACCAGAGCAACCGCATGCTCTACGGCCAGCAGGCGGTGCAATGGCTGCAGCAAACCTGGGGAGCCGCCGGAGCGGGTGGTGATCCGCTGGGTGGCGGCCTACGGGGCCTGCTGGGGGTGGCCGGCAACCTGGGCAGCGGCCTGATTCAGCTGCTGTTCGTGGTGGCGGTGAGCCTGATGATCGCCGCCCAGCCAAACGCCTACCGGGAGGTGGCCGTGCTGCTGGCGCCCTCCTTCTACCGCCGCCGTCTGCGTCAAGTGCTGATGCAGTGCGGCGAGGCCCTGAGCAGCTGGATGGGGGGAGTGCTGATCAGCTCCCTGTGTGTGGCGCTGCTGGCGGGCATCGGCCTGTCGCTGCTCGGGGTGAAGCTGGTGGTGGCCAACGCCCTGCTGGCGGGCCTGCTGAATGTGATCCCCAACATCGGCCCCACCCTGAGCACGGTGTTTCCGATGTCGGTGGCGCTGTTGGTGTCCCCCTGGAAGGCCCTGGCGGTCTTGGGGCTCTACGTGCTGGTGCAAAACCTGGAGAGCTATGTGATCACCCCGTCGGTGATGCACCACCAGGTGAAACTGCTGCCCGGTCTCACCCTGGCGGCGCAGCTGCTGTTCACGGTGTTGTTTGGCCCCCTGGGGCTGCTGTTGGCGCTGCCCCTGGCGGTGTGCCTGCAGGTGGTGATCCGTGAGGTGTTGATCCGCGATGTGCTCGACCCCTGGCGGGGTCAGGGGCAGACCCCATGAACGCCCGAACCCTGATCGGCCTGCTGGCCCTGGTGGTGTCGGGGCTGTTGGCCTGGGAACTGCGGTGGGTGCTGCTGGTGCTGTTCGGCGCCATCGTGCTGGCGGTGGCGCTCGACGTGCCGGTGACCTGGCTGCGCAAGCTCACCCGCCTCAACCGACCCATCGCGCTGCTGCTGGTGGTGCTGGTGTTGGTGGTCAGCGGGTGGCGGCTGGGGGAGCTGCTGCTGCCGGAACTGGTGCAGCAGGTGAACCAGTTCATGCAACTCGTGCCAACCCTGTTCACGCGGCTGGGGCAGCTGCTTGGGGGCATGGCGATGCTGGAGAGCGTGGAGACCCGACTGCTGCAGTTCGGCACCCTGGAAAAGCTGCAGCCCCTGGGCAGTCAGCTGTTGGGGTTGGCGGGTGGGGCGGCGTCGATCACCGTGCAGCTGCTGCTGATGGTGTTGCTGGCGCTGCTGCTGGCCCTCGACCCCCGCAGCCACCAACGGCTGGTGCTGGCGATCACCCCGGCCCACTACAGACCCCTGATCAGTGACGTGTTGGGGGAGTGCCGCCAGGCCTTGGGGGGCTGGCTGGCGGGCATGACCCTCTCCGGTGTGGCGGTGTTCGCCCTCACCTGGGCGGGCCTGGCGGCCCTGAAGGTGCCCCTGGCGCTGTTGAGCGCCCTGGTGTGCGGCCTGCTCACCTTCGTGCCCACCATTGGCCCCACGGCCGCCACCCTGCTGCCGCTCTCGGTGGCGCTGTTGCTGTCGCCGGCCCTGGCGGTGCAGGTGTTGGTGCTGCGCCTGCTGGTGCAGCAGGGTGAGGCCTTCCTGCTCACGCCGCTGCTGCTCAGCCGCACGGTGAATCTGCTGCCCACGGTGGCGCTGATGGCCCAGTTGTGCCTCGGGGCGCTGCTGGGGTTGCCGGGGGTGCTGCTGGCGTTGCCGCTGGTGGTGGTGCTGCAGGTGCTGGCCCAGAAACTGCTGGTGGAGCAGGTGATGGACCGCTGGATCTAACCCGGTGTGGTCTCAGCGGGCCCGCTGCTGCAGGCAGGGCACCAGCAGCAGCACCGCCATCGCCAACGGGTGATGCAGGGGGATCTCCATCAGGCTGCTCCAGGTGAAATGGTCGAGCAGGAGCTGCAACTCCACCTGCAGGTCGAGCAGGGCGAAGAGCACCAACAGCCCCTGCACCCAGGGGAACCGGCGTTGCAGCAGGGGGCGCCGCAGCGGCCCGCTCATCGGCGCGCGAGCAGGGGCAGCAGGGTGGGGGCGACGCCAATGCTCGACCAGCTGCCCACGGCGATGCCGATGGTGAGCGCCACGGCAAACCAAAACAGGGTGCTGCCGCCGAAGAAGATCAACCCCACCAGGGGCAACAGGGTGGTGAGCGAGGTGTAGAGGGAGCGGGTGAGGGTGGCATCCACCGCCACATCCACCTGGTCGTTGAGGGGGAGGTCGCGCAGCAGGGTTTTCTGCTCCCGGATGCGGTCGAACACCACCACCGTGTCGGTGACGGAGTAGCCGGCCACGGTGATCAAGGACACGGCAAACAACGAATCCACCTCGATGCCCGCCAACAGGCCCAGCCAGGCGAACACACCGCAGGTGATCAGCACGTCGTGGCCGAGGCACAACAACGCCAGGCCGGCAAAGATGCGGTCGTAGCGCACGGTGATGTACAGGGCGATGGCCGCAAAGCTCACCAACAGGGAAATCAGGCTGCCCTTGAGCAGCTGATCGCCCAGGGTGGGGCCGATGGTGTTCACGGAGGTGGCGGCATCCTGCAGGGGGCCCGCCTCGGCCTGCACCGCCGACACCACGGCGCTGGCCTGGTCGGGGTTGAGGTCGGGCAGCCGCAACACCAGGGAGCGGCCCTGGTCGAGCACCTGCACCGCCACCGCATTCAGGCTGGGGGCACTCGATCCGGCCTCAGCCGGCAGGCTCAGGCGCGAGAGCTGGCGCTGCAGATCGGAGGCCGACAACGGCGAGCAGCTGGCCCCACAGGCCCGTTCCAGTTGGATCTGGGTGCCGCCGGTGAAGTCGAGACCGGGGCGCAGGGGGGCACGGATGTCGGGGTTGAGCCAGCACAGCACCAAACCCACCAGGCTCAGCAGACAGGCCAGGCCCGAACCCCACCAGGCCAGCCGGCGGTGGCGGGTGATGCGAAAGCGCGGGCTGGGAAGGGGGCTGCTGGTCATCAGGCGGCACCAGCGGGGAGCTGGCGGGCGGGCAGGAAGTAGGTGACGCGGCGCAGGGCCGGGTAGCTGGTGAGCAACCGCAGGATGCTGCGGGTGCAGGTGAGGGCCGTGAACAGGCTGAGCAGCAGGCCGATGGCCAGGGTGACGGCGAAGCCCTTCACCAGGCCGGTGCCCAGGGCAAACAAGGCGGCACAGCTGATCAAGCCGGTGACATGGCCATCGAGGATCGACGAGAACGCCAACGAGAAGCCGGTGTCGATCGAGCGGATCAGGGTGTTGCCGGCCCGCAGCTCCTCCTTCACCCGCTCAAAGATCAGCACGTTGGCGTCGACGGCCATGCCGATCGAGAGGATGAAGCCTGCGATCCCCGGCAGGGAGAGGGTCACCGGGATCAGGGCATAGAGGGCCAGGTTGAACAGGGCGTAGAGGCTGAGGGCCAGCACCGACACCAGCCCAGGCAGCCGGTACACCACCACCATGAACACCGCCACCAGGGCCAGGCCGGAGAGGGCGGCCACCAGGCTGGAGCGAATGTTTTCTGCCCCCAGGGAGGGGCCCACGGTGCGCACTTCGATCAGCTTCACCGGCAGGGGCAGGGAGCCGCCGCGCAGCTGCACCTCCAGGTCGCGGGACTCCTCGGCGGTGAAATTGCCGGTGATGCTGGCGGAGCCGCCGGTGATGCCAGCGGGTTTGAACTCAGGCCCAACGCTGGCCTCACTGATGGAGCGGCCATCGAGCACGATGCCCAGCAGGCGGCCGCTGCCGGCAATGCTTTGGGTGAGGGCGGCGAATTTGCGGCCCCCCTCGCTGTTGAAGCTGAGGGTCACATCCCAGCCGGAGCCCGTTCGCTGTTGTTGCCGCCCGGCGGCGGTGAGGTCGCGGCCGGTGAGCTCCGCCGGCTCATAGAGCTCCACGATGCGGCGGTTGATCTCCGCCAACAGCAGCTCCAACTGGTCGGTTTCGCTGCTGCCGGCGGGCACGCTCACCCCGAGGCTGCGTAGCGATTCGGCCAGCTGCTCGGCCGGAAGGTCGGCCGCGGGGGGCTGCTGATCGCCCTGGGCCTGGCTGCGCTGGCGGCGTTGGTTGAGCACCGCCTGGGCCTGGCGCTTGAGTTTGAGCAGGCCGGTCATTTGCTGCTCGGTGCCGGGCCGCTGGGCGCGGAACTCCAGCAGGGCGGTGGTGCCGAGCACCTTGGCGGCACGGCTGGGGTCCTGCTCACCGGGGAGCTGCAGCACCAGCTGGTCGTCTCCCACGGTTTGCAGGGTGGATTCCGCCACCCCCAGGCCGTTGATGCGGCGATCGAGCACATCCTTCACCGCCTCCAGCTGCTCGGCCTTCACGGTTTTGATGGCGCCGGCGGGCATCACCTGCAGGGTGAGCTGGCTGCCGCCCTTGAGATCGAGGCCCAACTGCAGCGGAAAGCTGGCGAGCACGGCACCGGCGGCGATCGCCAGGGCCAGGATCAGGGCGAACCACCCCTGTTGGCGTGCCATCTCAGATCTGGCCGGCCTTGAGGGCCTTGGCCGCTTCCACGATCTGGTGGGGCTGAATGATCGTCAGGTTTTCCAGGGTGCCGTTGTAGGGGGTGGGGATGTCCTGGGAGGACAGCCGCACCGGCCGGGCGTCGAGGTCGTCGAAGCACTGCTCGGTGATCAGCGCCATCAGCTCGGCGCCGATGCCCCCGGTCTTCATGCACTCCTCCACGATCAGCACCTTGTGGGTCTTGCGGATCGAGCGGGCAATGGTGTCCATGTCGAAGGGCTTGAGGCTGATCAGATCGATCAGCTCCACGCTCACCCCCTCCTTCTCCAGCTGCTCCACCGCCTTGAGGCAGTGGTGGCGCATGCGGGAGTAGGTGAGGATCGTGACATCGCTGCCCTCCTGCACCAGATCGGCCTGGTCGAGGGCGCAGATGTAATCGCCCTCAGGGATGTCTTCGGTGAGGTTGTAGAGGAGCACGTGCTCAAAGAAGAGCACCGGGTTGTTGTCGCGGATGGCGGCCTTCATCAGGCCCTTGGCATTGGTGGGGGTGCTCACCGCCACGATCTTGATGCCGGGCACCGCGTGGAAATAGGCCTCGAGCCGCTGGCTGTGCTCAGCCCCCAGCTGACGGCCCACACCACCGGGGCCGCGCACCACGGCCGGAATGGTGAAGTTGCCGCCGCTGGTGTAGCGCAGCATCCCCATGTTGTTGGAGATCTGGTTGAAGGCCAGCAGCAGGAAGCCCATGTTCATGCCCTCCACGATCGGGCGCAGGCCCGTCATGGCGGCGCCCACGGCCATGCCCGTGAAGGCGTTCTCGGCGATCGGGGTGTCCAGCACCCGCAGCTCGCCGTATTTCTCGTAGAGGTCTTTGGTGACCTTGTAGGAGCCGCCGTACTGGCCGACGTCCTCACCCATCACGCACACATGCGGGTCACGGGCCATTTCCTCGTCGATGGCCTCGCGCAGGGCGTTGAACAACAGGGTCTCTGCCACGGCGGCGCAATCAGTCCGGCTCTGGCCGGTCGCCTGGCCAACTTATCTCAGCCGCCCGCAGCGAATGTGGCCAGCAACAGCACCGACAGCAGCATGCCGGGGGAGAGCAGCAGCACCAGCAGCTGCAGGTCGTGGCCGGTCATCGGGGTGAAGGCCGAGGCCCCCTCAGGCTAGGGAGTTTCCTCAGCCTGGCTCCATCCCGGTAAGAGGCTGCGGATGAAGGTGAGAAACAGCCCCACGCCCACGAAGGCGAAGGTGAACGTGGCCAGGAAGGTCATGCCCACGATCAGGGTCTTCATGAACACCGCAATGCTTTGCGCGAAGCGGGCCGTGTAGTGGGGGGGATGCTCGGCATACCAGCCCACCACGCGAAACGACAACTGCAGCGCCAGCCAGCCCAGGCCAAAGCTGGTGAGCGATCCGCTGATGAAGCTCAGCGGGCCCTTGCGGGGGCGGGTGCTGCTGCCCTCGCTGGGGGTGGGATCCGGTGTGGCCATCACCCCAGGGTGGCACCGGCGCCATGGCAGGCGCAGACCCAGGCCTCAAATCCACCGGCCTGCAGGGCCCCATCCAGCTGCTGATGGGCGGCGGCGGCGGCGCTGCGGTTGGGGAACAGGGCGAACAGGCTGGGGCCCGAGCCGCTCATGGCCACCGCCAGGGCCCCATCCGCCTGGCGCAACAGCGCCAAGCCCTCGCGCACGCTGGCCACCTCCGGTTCCACCACGGGTTGGAGGTCGTTGCGCAGGGGCGGCAGCGGCGCCCCCTGGCGGAGGGCGGCCAGCAGTGGGCCCGTGCGCAGGGCCTGGCGGCGCTGCTCAAATTCCGCCTCCTCGCTCAGATAAAAGTCTTCGCGCTGCTCACGGCAACGGCCATAGGCCCAGGGGGTGGAGACGCTGGCCTCGGGATGCTTGATCAGCAGCACCCCCAGCGCTGGGGCCCCGTCGCTCCCCACGGGCTCCAGCACCTCACCTCGCCCGAAGCAGAGCTGGGTGCCGCCGGCGATGCAGAAGGGCATGTCCGAGCCCAGCTCGGCGGCCAGGGCCAGCAACTGCCCCTCCGAGAAGCCACACCCCCAGAGGGCATTGAGCCCCACCAGGGCCGCCGCGCCATTGCTGGAGCCCCCCGCCAGGCCGGCGCCGATGGGAATCCGTTTGGTGAGCGCCATGGCCACCCCCAGCTCCGGCAACCCGGCCCGGGCGCGCAACAGCTCCGCCGCCCGCACGATCAGGTTGCGGCCATCGGTGGGCAGGTCGCTGCGGTCACAGCGCAGGCTGATCTGGCCATCGGCGGTGGGCTCGAGCCGCAGCGTGTCCGCCAGGTCGAGCATCTGCATCACCATCGCCAGCTCGTGGAAGCCATCGCTCCGCAGGCCGAGCACCTCGAGATGCAGGTTGATCTTGGCGGGGGCGCTGACCAGCAGCTCAGCCATGGAGGGCATCAGGCGGTGAGCCGATTCAAGCCCGCCGCCAGCGCCACCCAGGCCGCGGGGGCCAGCTCCTGGGGCCGCTGGTCCAAGCGGATGCCCGCCGACTCGCACAGCGCCTGGAGCTGCTCCGGCGGCTGCAGGCCCGCCAGGGTGTTGCGCAGCATCTTGCGGCGGGCCGCAAAACAGCGGCGCAGCAGCCCCTCCACCCCCTTCGCCAGGGCCGGCTCCAGCCGTTGCTCGGCTGGCAGCGGATCGAGGCACACCACCTCGCTCATCACCTTCGGCGGCGGCTGGAAACAGCGGGGTGGCACCGGGCACACCGTGCTGCAGGAGGCCAGCAGCTGCATGCGCACGCTCAGGGCGGAGTAGTTGCTGCTGCCGGGGCGGGCCCGGATGCGCTCCCCCACCTCCTGCTGCACCAGCAGCACCAGGCGGCGGTAGGGCTCGGCCACGGGCCGATCCAGGCGGCCCACCAGGCGCTCCAGCAGCGGGCCGGTGATGTTGTACGGAATGTTGGCCACCACGGCGGTGGCGGGGGGCAACGGCACCGCCAGCACATCCCCCTCGCTGAGGGCAAAGCGGGGGTTGTCGCCGAAGCGCTGCCGCAGGCCCTGCACCAGGTCGCGGTCGAGCTCCACGGCGTTCACCGCCGCCGCCGGCGAGGCCAGCAGGCGCTCCGTGAGGGCCCCGCGGCCCGGGCCCACCTCCAGCACCGTGTCGTGGGGGGTGAGTTCGGCCGCCGCCACGATGCGTTGCAGCACGGTGTCGTCCTGGAGCCAATGCTGGCCGAAGCGTTTGCGGGCGCGGTGGGCCGCGAAGGACATCGCCAAGCGGGGCAGGCTTGTTCCCAGATTGCCAACCGGCCGGCGCCGCCCCCCTACCAGCGGATCCAGCGCACGGCCCCGCGGGCCGGCGGCAGCGGCACCAGGGCCGCCACCAGCTCCACGCGGCAGTGGCCGTAGGCGGGGTGGTCCACCAGCCACAGGGCAAACGCCGCCTCCAGCCGCGCCCGCTTGCGGCGCTGCAGCGCGGCTCGGCCGGCGCCATCCCGCCCTGGGCGGCGGCGGCCCTTCACCTCCACCAGCAGCAGCCGATCGGGCCGCTTGTGCAGCAGCAGATCCAGCTCCCCCCAACGGCAGCGCCAGCGCCGGGCGAGCGGGCGCCAACCGGCCCCCCGCAACAGCCGCTCGGCCCGCTGCTCCGCCCAGAGCCCCCCACGCTGGGCAGCGGTGCGAACCATGACCACGGGGCGGGGGCGCTTGAGCGTTCCCCGACGGGGCTCGCCTCAGCCCTCCGGCAACTGACCGCGCAACTCCCGCAGGCAGTACTTGCAGCCGCCGGTGGTCACCAGATGGCGCTCCGGCGTGATCGAAATCAAACGCACCGGATGCTCGCGGCAGCGGATCTTGATCGGGCTCTTGAAACTGCGGTACACGATCTCGGTGTAGTCGTAGCGATCCCCGAAGCGGGCCCGGGCGCGGGCCAGGAAGGTCTGCTGATCAATCGGATTTCCCATCGCCGCCGCCCGTGGTGCTGATCGCGCTGTGCTGGGAATCGCAGGCTGGAGAGTAAAGGAGCCGCCGCGGGCAAATGGTGAGCTCCGCGACAACCTGATTAGGGTTGCGCCACCGTCGGTTGTCCGCGATGCGTCGCCTGCTGCATTGGATTTCGCCGCTGCTCCTGCCGCTGCTCCTCCTGGTGGTGGTGCCCCTGGCCTCGGCCACTCCGGCCTGGGCGGCCATGGATTACGCCAAGCAGGTGCTGATCGGCCATGACTTCGCCGGCGCCGACCTGCGCGGCGTGACCTTCAACCTCACCAACCTGCGGGATGCCGATTTCCACGGCGCCGACCTGCGGGGCGCCAGCCTGTTTGGCGCCAAGCTCCAGGACGCTGACCTTTCCGGCGTCGACCTGCGCGACGCCACGCTGGATTCGGCCGTGCTGGATGGCACCAACCTGCGCAATGCCGTGCTGGAGGACGCCTTCGCCTTCAACACCAAGTTCACCAACGTGCAGATCGAGGGGGCCGATTTCACCAACGTTCCCTTCCGCGGTGATGTGCTCAACCGGCTCTGCGCCAGCGCCAGTGGCACCAACCCGGTGACCGGCCGCAACACCCGCGACACCCTCGACTGCGGCTGAGGCTGCCCCGCACCGCCATGAGCTTTGACGCCCGCAGCCTGGAGCGCCTGCAGCAGCTGGGCCGCAGCCTGCCCCAACCGCTGCCCCAACCGCCGAGCAAGGCCGACTCCAGCCCGGCCCCCACGCCATCGGCCACGGCCAAGCGCCACCGGGTGGAAACGGAAACCGACCCCCAGGCCCTGTTTCACGAGCTGATGCAGGTGAGCCCCGATGGCACCGTGCCACCGCACCTGATGGATCGCCTGCGCCAGGCGGAGGCGGATGCCGCGGTGGCCCAGCCTGCGGGCCCCCAGCAACCCGCCAACCAGCCGCAGCGGCGGGGCCGGCCCCAGCAGCCCAGTGGCCAGCGGCGCCCGGCGGCGAGCGGCGAAGAGCTGGAGCTCTACAGCGCCTTCCAAGACCTGCTGCACCTGGAGAGCGACGAACTCGAGGAGCTCCACGGCAGCTGACGCCCACAACGGAGCCCCTGGGGGCTGCACCCGCCAGGGGCCGTTGCGGCGACCCGGCGATGTCGTCCTGGCCGGGCCGTCGACTCCGGTCTGGCACGGGTGACAGCCGCGGCGCCACACCAGTACACCTGAACTATCCTGTGGCCAGTGCTGCTGCGCCGCCGTGGCTGAGTTCGC
>CAWUND010000014.1:0-14923 GCA_963923815.1 uncultured bacterium | reverse complement strand
TCTGGACCACCACCCCCTGGACCCTGCCCGCCAACCTGGCGGTGTCGGTGAATGGGCGCCTGGACTACGCCATCTGCGCCGTGGCGGCCCTTGGCGACTCCCCCGCCCCGGCGGTGAGCCACCTGGTGGTGGCGGCGGAGCTGCGGGAGAGCCTGGAAACCAGCCTGGGGCTGCGCCTCACCCCCCTGCTGAGCGTGAAGGGCGAGGCCCTCGAAGGGATGCACTACCGCCATCCGCTGCTGGAGCGCACCAGCCCGGTGGTGATCGGCGGCGACTACATCACCACCGAAGCCGGCACCGGCCTGGTGCACACCGCCCCCGGCCACGGCATCGACGACTTCAACACCGGCCGCAAATACAACCTGCCGGTGCTCTGCCCGGTGGATGAGGCGGGCAACCTCACCGCCGAGGCGGGCCCCTTCGCCGGCACCAACGTGCTGAAGGACGCCAACCCCACCATCCTCAGCGCCCTGGAGGCCACCGGCCTGCTGCTCAAGCAGGAGCGCTACGAGCACCGCTACCCCTACGACTGGCGCACCAAGAAACCCACGATCTTCCGCGCCACCGAGCAGTGGTTTGCCTCCGTGGAGGGCTTCCGCCAGGCGGCCCTCGACGCCATCGCCGCGGTGGACTGGCTGCCCGCCAGCGGCCGCAACCGCATCGAGGCGATGGTGAGCGAGCGGGGCGACTGGTGCATCAGCCGCCAACGCACCTGGGGCGTGCCAATCCCGGTGTTTTATCACCGTGAAACCGGCGAGGTACTGCTCAACGCCGCCACCCTCGAGCACATCCAGGGGCTGATCGCCGAGCACGGCGGCGACGTGTGGTGGGAGCGCGATGAGGCGGGGCTGCTGCCCGAGCCCTACGCCGCCGAGGCGGCCCAATGGCGCAAGGGCACCGACACCATGGACGTGTGGTTCGACTCCGGCTCCTCCTGGGCAGGCGTGCTGGGCGGCATCGCAGGCGGCAGCCCGCGCGCTCCGGAATTGCACTACCCCGCCGATCTCTACCTCGAGGGCAGCGATCAACACCGCGGCTGGTTCCAGAGCAGCCTGCTCACGTCGGTGGCCGTGAACGGCCATGCCCCCTACAAGCGGGTGCTCACCCACGGCTTCACCCTCGATGAGAAGGGCCGCAAGATGAGCAAGTCCCTGGGCAACGTCGTGGATCCGGCGGTGCTGGTGGAGGGGGGCAAGAACGAAAAGCAGGAGCCCGCCTACGGCGCCGATGTGCTGCGGTTGTGGGTGAGCTCGGTGGATTACTCCGCCGATGTGCCCCTGGGGCCGGGCATCGTGAAACAGCTGGCGGATGTGTACCGCAAGGTGCGCAACACGGCCCGCTACCTGTTGGGCAACCTGCACGATTTCGTGCCCGAGCGCGATGCGGTGGCCTACGACGACCTGCCGCTGCTCGACCAATGGATGCTGCAGCGCACCGCCGCCCTGATCGATGCGGTGGGCGGTGATTTCGAGCGGTTTGAGTTCTACCGCTTCTTCCAGGCCCTGCAGAACTTCTGCGTGGTCGACCTCTCCAACGTCTACCTCGACATCGCCAAGGATCGTTTGTATGTGAGCGGTGCCGCGGAGTTCCGCCGCCGCAGCTGCCAAACGGTGCTCAGCCTGGTGGTGGAACGGCTGGCGGGGCTGATTGCGCCGGTGCTGTGCCACATGGCCGAGGACATCTGGCAAAACCTGCCCTACCCCGTGGCCGAGGCCTCGGTGTTTGAGCGGGGCTGGCCCACGGCGCCCCAGCAGTGGCGCCAACCGCACCTGGAGGAGCCCATGGAGCGCATCGCCGCCCTGCGCGCCCTGGTGAACCGCCAACTGGAGAGCTGCCGCAGCGCCGGCTCCCTGGGGGCATCCCTGGAGGCCCAGGTGCAGCTGGAGCTTGGCGACAGCGCCGAGGCCGCCCCCCTGCACAGCGCCCTCGATTGGCTCGCCGCTAGCCCCCACCCTGAGGTGGACAACCTGGCGGATTGGCTGCTGGTGTCCCAGCTGCAGCTGGGGGGATCAGCCCCGGCCGCCGTGCTGGCCGAGGCCCACGAGGAGGGCATCAGCGTGCGGATCGCCAAGGCCGATGGCGAGAAATGCGAACGCTGCTGGCACTACGAAACCGACATCGGCAGCCACAGCGCCCACCCCACGCTCTGCGGCCGCTGCGTGGCGGTCCTGGCCTAAAGCCAGGCCGCAGGGTCGAGGAAGTGCTCCACCGCGGCGGGGCCGGCCAAGGGCTGCTCCGCCGCGGGATTGAGCGGCCCCTGGAGCAACTCAGCGCTGGCCAGCTGCGCGCTCTCCGGCAGGGCCGGCTGGTCGGGGTCGAAGGCGGTGGGGTGGCTGACGCTGCTGGAGAAGCCCCGAAAGATCAGCAGCTCGAAGGGCTCGCTGGCCCCAGCGCCGGCAGCCTCCGGCGGCAGGCTGCCCCGCAGGCGCAACACCCGATCGGCCCGATCGCGACTGATCGCCTCCAAGGCGGCCAGCAGGGCCGTCACCCCCATCAGAAGCCCCCGGCCACACGGCCCTGCTTGGGCAGCCGCACCAACAGCCACTGCACCAAGCCCACGCCATAGGCCACCAGCGCCACATAGCCCACGAAGGCGGCAATGGCGGCGGTCCAGCGGCCGCCAAACACGAAATCAAAGAAGCCCGCCACACCACCATGCAGATCATCCGGGGCCTCCAGCCACACCCGACAGATGGCGCGGGTCACGCCACCGCGCAGGCAATCGAGGGCTGAGGCACTCAGGGCCGCCCCCAGCAGGCCATAGGCGGTGAGGCCCCACCGCCAGCTGCGCACGGCAAAGGGCAACGGCCGCCAGGGGGGCAGATCCGCCAGCTCCTCATTGAGATCCACCCAGAACCACACACTGGCCACCACCAGCAGCTGGGCCAGCAGCGCCAGCCCATACCCCAGCGGGCGGTTGTCGGTAAGCAGCAGCACCGTGATCAGCAGCAGGCTGGCCACCTTCCAGAAGATGCCCAGCAGCCGCAGCAGGGCGCGCTCCTGGCGGATGGCGGCCCAAATCAGCAGCACCAGCGGCAGGCCGATGGCAAACACCGCCGCCAGCCGGTAGTCGAGCCAGACAAGCGTGCGATAGGGCAACAGGTCCGGCACGGATGGGGGGTCGGCAAGCCGCCATTATCGGCAGCCCAGGCCTGACGACAGCAGCTGTAGGGTCCAGCCATGGCCTGGCCGCTTCGCCCCCTCCAGCAGCTGCAGCAGCGCTTGGGCGCCCTGGGGCTCCCCGAGTCATCCCCCCAACCCCGGTGCCGCACCGCCCTCAGTGGCGAGCCGGCCCTGGAGGCCGCCGTCAGCGACCTGGCGCAGCAATTGCAGGCCGGCGGCGGCCGCCCAGCCGACCTGGCCCTGGTGTTCTGCTCCACCGCCTACGCCACCGACCTGCAACGGCTGCTGCCGCTGCTGCGGCAAGCCATCCCCAGCCAGCGCTGGATCGGCTGCGCCGGTGGTGGCGTGGTGGGCACCGCCGCCGATGGCGAGCCCCACGAGCTGGAGCAGCAACCGGGCATCAGCGTCAGCCTGCTGTGGCTGCCCGGTGCCCAGCTGCAGGTGTTCCAGGTGCAGGGGGATGACCTGCCCGATCTCGATGGCCCCAGCCAGGCCTGGGCCGACTGGGTGGGGGGCAACCCCGAAGGCGTGCATTCGATGCTGCTGTTCATCGATCCGGGCTGCCCCGGCATCAACGACCTGATCAGCGGCCTCGATTACGCCTACCCCGCCGCCGCCAAGGTGGGGGGCATCGCCGGCCAGCACAACGCCAGCCATGGCTCCCTGCTGGTCGACGACCAGGTGGTGGGCGGAGCGGTGGGCTGCCTGATCAGCGGCAGCTGGCGCATCGACCCGGTGGTGGCCCAGGGCTGCAAACCGATCGGCCCGGTGTTTGAGGTGGAGCAGGCGGAGCGCAACGTGGTGCAACGGCTCAGCAGCGCTGACCAACAGGGCACGCCGGTGGCCTGCCTGCAGGGCATCCTCGAGGGCCTGGAGCCCCGGGAACGGGAACTCGTGCGCCACTCCTTGTTTTTGGGGGTGGCCAAAAACAGCTTCCAACTCCATGGCAACGGTGATGGCGACGCGCCGGCCTTCCTGGTGCGCAACCTGATCGGCGTCGACCCCCGCACGGGCTCGGTGGCGGTGGGGGAGCGGCTGCGGGTGGGGCAACGGGTGCAGTTCCAGCTGCGGGATGCCGATGCCTCCCGCCAGGAGCAGCGCCAATTGCTCAGCCAGCAGAGCCGGCGGCAACCGCAACCCTTGGCGGCCCTGCTGTTCGCCTGCCTCGGACGCGGCGAGGGGCTCTACGGCACACCGGATGGCGACGTGCAGGCCTGCCGGGAGCAGTTCGCCGCGGTGCCGGTGGCGGGCGCCTTCTGCAACGGCGAAATCGGCCCGGTGGCCGGGGTGACCCACCTGCATGGCTACACCGCCAGTTGGGGATTCCTGGTGCCCCACGGGGGCGACACCAACGCAGACGCCACCTGAGCTCGCCATGGTGCGCCAACACGTCAACCCCCTGAGCCGCTTTTTCCAGCAGCCGCTGCAACTGCCGCCGCCGGAAGAGCTGTTTGCCAACCCCGAGCAGCCACTCCACCTCGACATTGGCTGCGCCCGCGGCCGCTTCCTGCTCGGCCTGGCGGCGCTCGAGCCCCAGCGCAACCACCTAGGGGTGGAGATCCGCCGCGCCCTCGTGCAGGCGGCCGAGGCCGACCGCCAACAGCAACAGCTCACCAACCTGCACTATCTGTTTTGCAACGCCAACATCAGCCTGGAGGGCTGGCTGGCGCAGCTCCCGCAGGGCCGGCTGGATGTGGTGTCGATCCAGTTTCCGGATCCCTGGTTTAAGAAGAAGCACCACAAGCGCCGGGTGCTGCAACCGGCGCTGCTGCTGGCGATCGCCGCGGCCCTGGCCCCCGGCAAGCGGCTGTTTGTGCAGAGCGATGTGCTGGCGGTGATCGAGCCGATGCTGGCGGTGATCGACGCCAGCGGCTGCTTCACGGGCGCTGGGCCGTGGCTGGAGCACAACCCCCTGCCGCTGCCCACGGAGCGGGAAACCTATGTGCTCGCCCAGGGCCTGCCGGTGTACCGGCAGCTCTACCAACGCAACAGCTCCCCCCTGCCCGCGTTGCAAACCCTGGAGCAATCGCTGCAGGCCACCGATAATCCGGCCAACACCGCGCCACCGCTGGCATGAGCCCGGCCCCCGCACCCCCATCCCCCTGGCTGCTGCGCTGGCAGGGGGTGCTGGCCAGCCTCCCCGCTGGCCCCCTCACCAACCAGCTGCCCTTGCTGTCGGGCGTGGTGCTCTGCGCCCTGATGGCGGGTCTCCCCCTGGTGACCCGCAGTGGCCTGAGCCTGTTGATCCTGGCGGCCGGGCTGCTCTGGCTGCTGTGGGCGCTGCGCACCCCCGCCGGCGGGCTGGGCGCCATCAACGGCTGGTTGCTGCTGGTGCTGGGGCTGGCGGTGGTGGCCACCGGCTGCTCACCGGTGCCGGTGGCGGCGTTCAAGGGCCTGCTGAAGCTGGTGAGCTACCTGGGGGTGTATGCCCTGATGCGCCAGCTGCTGGCGGCGGCCCCCCAGTGGTGGAACCGCATCGTGGCGGCCCTACTGGCCGGGCAGCTGCTGAGCGCCGTGCTCGCCATCCGCCAGCTCTACGGCGACACCAGCGAGCTGGCCCGCTGGGCCGACCCCAACTCCGTGGCCGACGGCACCATCCGCGTGTACGGCCCCCTGGAGAATCCCAACCTGCTGGCGGGATACCTGATCCCGATCCTGCCGATTGCCCTGGTGGCGCTGCTGCGCTGGCGCAGCTGGCCGCAACGGCTCTTTGCGGGCAGCGCCCTGGTGCTGGGGGCGATCGCCCTGGTGCTCAGCTACAGCCGCGGCGGTTGGTTGGGGATGCTGGCGGCCCTGGGCGGCCTGGCGCTGCTGCTGGTGCTGCGGCAAACCCGGCAATGGCCGCCCCTGTGGCGGCGGCTGTTCCCGCTGCTGCTGTTGGTGGCCGCTGCGGCGCTGCTGGTGGTGGCGTTCACCCAGGTGGAGCCGCTGCGCATCCGCCTGCTCAGCCTGATGGCCGGCCGGGAGGACAGCTCCAACAACTTCCGCATCAACGTGTGGCTGGCGGCGATCGACATGATCCAGGCCCGCCCCTGGCTCGGCATCGGGCCGGGCAACACCGCCTTCAACCTGATCTATCCGCTCTACCAGCAGCCCAAGTTCAACGCCCTCAGCGCCTACTCGGTGCCGCTCGAGCTGTTGGTGGAGGGGGGCGTGCCCTATCTGCTGGCGGCCCTGGGCCTCTTGATCGCCAGCCTGCGGGCCGGCCTGGCCCAGCTCAAGGGGGAATCCCCCTGGGCCCTGCCGGCCCTGGCGGCGATCGCGGCCATCGCCGGGCTGGGGGTGCAGGGCCTCACCGACACGATCTTTTTCCGGCCGGAGGTGCAGCTCACCGGCTGGTTCTGCCTGGCCAGCCTGGCGGTGAGCCGGGCACCGGCCCCGGCCGATGGCTGACGCCCCGCCGCGCCTGATTGCCGGCTTTGATGCGGGTCAGACCCACACCAGCTGCCGCCTGGCCTGGTTGCAAGCCGATGGTGGGTGGCAAGCCATCGCCGAGGGGCAAGGCAGCGGTGTCAGCCATCTGGCCGCCGAAGCGGGGGAAACGCGGTTTGCCGCGGCCCTGGCCAGCAGCCTGAGCGCCGCCCGAGCGGCGGCCCTGGCCCAAGGGGCCCTCAGCGCCAGCACAGCCCTGGATGCGGCGGCGATCGGCGCCAGTGGCATCGAAGCCGGCAGCGGCGTGCAACAGCAAGGGCAGCGGCTGGCGGCCAGCACCCTCGGGCTACCGGCGGCGGCGGTGCAGGTCACCGGGGATGAGCGCACGGCCCTGGCGGGGGCGCTGGGCCGCGACGCCGGCGTGCTCGTGATCAGCGGCACCGGTTGCATCGCCGTGGGCCAAAACAGCGAAGGCCGGCTGCACCGCTGCGGCGGCTGGGGCTGGCTGCTGGATGGGGCCGGCTCCGCCATGGACATCGGCCGCGACGCCTTGGCCCTCAGTGTGCAAATGGCCGACGGGCGACTGGCGGAAACACCATTGCGCAGCGCCCTGTGGCAGGCCCTCGAGGTCGACTCCCCCCAGGCGCTCAAGGCCCTGGTGGTGCAGCCCCACTTCGGCGCCGCCGGCTTCGCCCGCCTGGCCCCCCTGGTGGATCAACGGGCCCAGATGGGCGACCCGCATGCCGCAGCGGTGCTGCAACGCTCCGGTGAGGCGTTGGCTGGGATGGTGCACACGGTGGCGGGCCAGCTGGATCTGGCGGCACCGGCGGTGTGCGCCGTGGGGGGCGCGGTGCTGCACCTCGGAGGCCTGCGGGACTGCTTCGAGCGGGCCCTGCTGCAGCGCTGCCCCGGGGCCCGGCTGCAGCGGCCGGCGGGCGATGCCTGCGCCGGGGCCCTCCATCTGGCGGCTCAGACGCCGTTGAGGTGCTGATCGGCGAGGGCCGCCAGGTGGCTGCTCCAGTGGTCCACATCCCGCTGCTCCGCCGCCTCCACCATCACCCGCAGCAGGGGTTCGGTGCCGCTGGAGCGCACCAGCACCCGGCCGCTGCCGGCCATGGCGGCCTCCGCCTGCTCCACCGCCTGCCGCAGGGGATCGCAGGCCTCCCAGGCGGTGCGGCGCTCACGGCTGGGCACCGTCACGTTCACCAGCTTTTGGGGATAGGGCTGGAAACTGCCATCCAGCCACTCCGCCAGGCTGCCGCCGCTGGCCCGAATGAGGCGGGCCACCTGCAGGGCGGTGAGCAACCCATCGCCGCTCATGCCGTGGCGGGCCGAGAGGATGTGGCCCGATTGTTCGCCCCCCAGGGCCGCCCCCAGCTCTTCCATGGCGGCGTGCACGTGCTGATCCCCCACGGCGGTGCGCTCCAGCACCCCACCGCGGGCCTGCCAGGCGCGCTCGAAGCCCAGGTTGCTCATCACCGTGGCCACGATGCGCTGATCGGGGAGGGCCCCCTCCGCCAGGAGGGCCTGGCCCCACAGGTAGAGGATCTGATCGCCATCCACCACGCGGCCGCGGCCATCCACGGCCAGCATGCGGTCGGCATCGCCATCGAAGGCGAAGCCCATGTCGGCCCCCTGCTCCAACACGGCCTGCCGTAGGGGGTCGAGGTGGGTGCTGCCGCAGCCCTGGTTGATGCGGGTGCCATCGGGCTGGCCATGGAGCACGGTTACCGCGGCCCCCAGCTCCCGAAACAGCGCCTCACCGCAGCTGGTGGCCGATCCCCAGCAGAGATCCAGCACCACCCGGCACCCCTCCAGGCGGGCGCCGCCAACGCTCGCCAGCAACCGCTGCTGGTAGGCCTCCAGCAGATCCGGCCGACGCTCCAGGCGCCCGTTGGCCGGCACCGCCTGCAGCTCCGGGCTGGCACCGGTGAGACCGCCCTCAATGGCCGCCTGCTCAGCGCGGCCCAACTTGGCGCCATCGGCGCCGAACACCTTGATGCCGTTGTCGTGGGGGGGGTTGTGGCTGGCGGACACCATCAGGCCGCCGCCGGCCCCCAGGGCACGGATGGCACCGGGCACCGCTGGGGTGGGGCACAGCCCCAGCTCGAGCACGTCGCGGCCGGCGGCCGTGAGGCCTGCCGCCAGGGCCGCCAGCAGCATCGGGCCACTGCTGCGGGAATCACAGCCCAGCACGATCGGCCCCTGGGGCGGCAACACCCGCCCGCACCAGTAGCCCAGCTGCAACGCCAGGGCCGGGGTGATCACGCTGCCCACCCGGCCGCGGATGCCATCGGTGCCGAAACGCACGCTGCCCGCCGCCAGCGGGTGTCCGAGCAAGGGAAGGGCCTGTTCGGCCATCGGCAACGGTCCAGCCAAGGGTGCGCGCCAGGCTAGGCGCACCCTTGGGCCAGCTTCAGCGCCAGCGCCGCGGCCACCAGGCCCACAGCAGCAGCTCCACCACCGCCCACAGCAGCACGCCCCCCACCACCCAACCGGGCAGCAGCCGCAGGGGCCACAGGGGGCGCAGCAGGATCAGCAGGCCGGCGGCGGCCCACACCTGCAGCAGGCGGCGGCGTTGGCGCCAGCCCGGCAGCACGGTGAGCGCCGGGGGCAGGGGCGGCAGCGCTGGCCAGCGGGGTAGCCCGGGCAACTCCATGGCCCATGCAGGCGATTTCCCCAAGAATGCCAACACCCTTGAGCACCCGTTGGTCCCTTCACGTTCCGCCGGCCCCCTGCTGATCGGCCTGCTCTGCCTGGGCAGCGGCGTCGCCCTGGCGGCCGGGCGCCAGGCCCTGCTGCTGCTGGCACCGCCCCTCACCCCGCTGAGCAGCACCGCCGAGCTGCAGCGGGCCCGCTGGGGCTCGGTGGATCCGGAACGGCGCCGCGATGCGGCCCTGCTGCTCAGCGGGCGCTTGGAGGCTGGTGATCCGCGGCGGCGCCGGCTGCTGCAGGGGCAAGGCTGGGGGCGGGGGGTGCTGGCACCGGTGGCCCTCAAGCAGGCGGCCCAGGCGGCGGAAGCCAACGGGCACGCCCATGCAGCCCAGGCCCTGTGGGAAGAGTTGCTGAGCCGGTTCCCGGGGCGGGCCGCCAGCGCCGATGCCCTTTATGCCCTCGGCCGCCAGACGCCCGCCCTGCGCCGGCAGCTGCTGCAGCGGTTCCCGGCCCACCCGGCGGCCCTGGCGGCGGCAACAGAACGCCAAAACGCACTGCACCTCGCCCGCTGGGGCCCCCGCTGGCCCGGCGCTGAACCCCTCCTGCTGCAGCGCTGCCGGCCGGGCTCCCCGCCGCTGTCCGCGCCGCAGCGGCGTGTGTTGGCGGGGGGCCTGGCCCAGCTGCACCAGGGCGGCGCCGCCCTGGCCTGCCTCGGCGCCACCAGCGCCCCCGCCGATCTGCAGCTGAGCATCGCCAGCGCCCTGCTGCGGGGCGATCCTGCGGAGCAGCGGCAGGGGCAACAACGGCTGCTGGCGCTGGCCCAGGGCCAGCCCACCACCACCGCCGGCGCCGAAGCGGCGGCGCTGCTGGCGGAGGAGCCAGGGGCTACAGCCCTGGCGGCCCTACAGCAACTCCCCCCACCCCTGCAAGACACCGCCGCGGTGCAGGCGCGGCTGGCCCTGGAGGGGCAACGGCCCTGGCGGCCGGTGCTGCAACGCTGGCCGCGCCAGCCGGCCAGCTGGGAGCTGCAGTGGCAACTGGCCCGGCGCCAGCTGCTGGCGGGCCACTGGCCTGCCGCTGAGGCGCTGCTGGCGGCCCTCGACAGCCGCTGGCTGCCGAGCCCCCTGGCGGCACGGCAACGGTTTTGGAGGGGATATGTGGCCAACCGGCGGGGCGACCCCAACGGGGCCCAGCGGCAGTGGCGCACCCTGCTGCACCAGCAACCCGGGGGCTACTACGGCTGGCGCGCCGCCGCACGGCTGGGCATCACGCCGCCCACCGCAGCCGGCGCATCCCCCACCGCCTGGCGACCGCTGCACAGCGGCGATGCCGCGTTGGATGCCCTGTGGCGCACCGGCCAGGGACTGGAGGCCTGGGAAAGCTGGCGCCATCAGCGCCGCGGCCAGGCCCCCCGCGACCCCCAGCAGCTGGCCCTGGAGGGTCGCCTGCGCACGGGCATCGGCGACGACTGGACCGGCCTGGGCCAATTGGAGCAGGCCAGCCTGCGGCTGCCCCAAGGGGCCTGCGAGCAGCAGTGGCCGCTGGAGCAAGACCTGCACCCACGCCGCTTTGCCGAGGTGTTCGAGCAGGCGGGCGCGCGGGCAGGCGTGGATCCCCAACTGCTGCTGGCGGTGGCGCGGCAGGAATCAAGGTTTAGCCCCGGGGTGCATTCAGGCGTGGGGGCGGTGGGCCTGCTGCAGCTGATGCCCGCCACCGCCGCCGAGCTGGCGGGCGAGCCCGTGGACCCCGCCGCGCTGCAGGATCCGCGCCGCAACGCCGACCTCGGGGCCCGCTACCTGCGCCAGTTGCTGCAGCGCTGGCAGCAGCAACCCTTCCTGAGCGTCGCCAGCTACAACGCCGGGCCGGGCGCCGTGGAGCGCTGGCGCGGCGGCGGCTTCCCCGATCCCCAACGGGAGCCGGAGCTGTGGGTGGAGGCGATCCCCTATCCCGAAACGCGGCTCTACGCCAAAAAAGTGCTGGGCAACCGCTGGACCTACCAACTGATCCAGAGCCAGGGTGATCAAGCCTGCCGCTGGGCTCAGGCCAGATAACCGCCGAGCTGGTGCTGCAGCTGGTGGCCCACCCCAATCCCCAGCAGCACCCAGGCACACAGCCCCAGCGACGCCAACCAGGGGGCCGGCATGATCCGCAGCCGGATCAGATCCAAGCGGGCCAGCAACACCGCCGAGGCCAGCACCAACACCTCCGACAGCACCGCCAGGTGCAACAGATAGAGGCCACCGGTGATCACGATCAGCAGCGTCACCACCAGGGTGAGGGCCTTGCTGGCGGCCATCAGCTCCGAGAGCTCGCGCAGGAGCACATCGGGCATGGCGCAGAACACCACCACCGCCAGGGCCTGCAGGCTCTGCAGCGGCCAAAACCAGGGCCCCGCCAGCTGCTGCTGCAGGGGGGTGGAGGCCTGCTCCAGCAGTTGCGGAGCCACATCTGCCCAATGCAGCCCCAGATAGCCGCTCACCACCAGCAGCACCAGCAGCATCGGCGCCCGCAGGGGCAGCACCAGCAGAGCCAACAAAGCGTTCACGGCAGGGGGTTCAGCACCAGGGCAATGGCCTCAAACGGACAGGCCGGTATGCATTGTTCGCACACCAGGCAGCGTTGCGCGTCGAACTGCAACTGCCAAGTGGGGGCGGTGCTCTGCAGGGCACCGCTGGGGCACACGCTGGTGCAGATGCCGCAATCCACGCAGCGCTCGGGATCAATGCTGATCTGCCCGGAGGCCCGGTTGAGCCCCAGGCCCTGGCGCTCCAACCACTGCTCCGCCGCGGCCAGATCATCGATGTCGCCGGAGAGCTCCACCACCATGGTGCCGCTCTGGTTCGGGGCGATCTGGGCCCGCAGGATCTTGGCGGCGATGTCGAACTCCACCGCCAGGCGGTAGGCGATCGGCTGGTGCACCGCCTCGCGGGGGAAATGCAGGGTGATGCGGCGCTTCACGCTCCAGCTTCCGCCTGGACCCAGGCTAACGACGCCCTGGGGGGCGCACCTGCCAGATTGTGGCCCGGTACTAAAGCCCCGGCGGCCAACGGCCCGTGAGCACCCCCGAGCCTTCCCCAACCCAGTCCCCCGGCACCGCCGGCCTCGGCCGCCGCGAACGGATGCTGCTGGCGGCCCTGGCGGCGGTGCTGGCCCTGGGGCTGTTCCTGCTGCGGGGCGGACTCCAGCCGGCGGCACCGTTGCAACAGCTGGCCCGGCAATCGCTGGATCTGCCGGTGGCCCTCACCGACGGCCGCCCCACGCTGGTGGAGTTTTACGCCGATTGGTGCGAAGCCTGCCAAGCCATGGCTCCCGCCATGGAGACGATCGCGCAGCAGCACCGCGAGCAACTCGACGTGGTGCTGCTGAATGTCGACAATCCGCGCTGGCAGCCGGAGATCGACCGCTACGACGTCAACGGCATCCCCCAACTGGAGCTGTTCAACGCCAGCGGCCGGGCCGTGGGCCGCGCCCTCGGAGCCCGAAGCGCCCCCGAACTGGAGGCCCTGAGCAGCGCCCTGATCAGCGACAGCCCCCTGCCGAAGCTGGTGGGTCTGGCCCAGCAAAGCCGCCTCCCTGAGGAATCGGCATCGGCAGCAACAGCGGCGGCTGCCGCCACCCTGGCCGGTCCCCGCAGCCACGGCTGAACCAGCCCCGGCTGAGCCCGGCCAATCGGCCTAGCCTGCAGCAGATCCGATCCCGCCTCGGCGCGGCGCCGCCACACCATGAACCGCTTTCGGGTTGAGCTGATCGCCGCCACCCCCAACCCCCAGCAGTGCATCTATGCCGCGATGCACCAGGACTACAGCGAAGGCTTCGTGGCCGGCGATCGCGCCAACTGGCCCGATGAAACCCGGGCCGGCGAAGTGTGCGTGAAGCGGCTGTTGGCGGGCGAACGGGGCCACTACGGCCCCCTGGAGCACGCCCAGATCGTGCTCAACGTGGGCTGGTTCCCCCACTCGGTGATGCAACAGGCGCGCACCCATCGGGTGGGGGTGAGCTTCGACGTGCAATCGATGCGTTACACGGGCGAGCGCATCTGCCGCGCCGCCAACGGTGAGCTGGAGCTCGAGGAGGTGTTCTACCTGCGGCCGGAGGGCAACTACAGCGATCGCCAAGGCAAGAAATACGCCTATACCGCCGAACAACGCCAGCTCGACCTCGACCTCTGCCGCAGGGCCGCCGAGCGCTACCGCGACATGCTCACCGCCGGCTTCGCCGAGGAACACGCCCGCGGCATCCTGCCGTTCGACTACCGCCAGCACTTCGTGGTGAGCTTCTCGCTGCGGGCCTTTCTGCACTTCATGGACCTGCGGGCCAAGCTCGATGCCCAGGAGGAAATCCGCGTGCTCTGCGACCTGATGTGGCCCCACATGCAGGCCTGGGCTCCGGAAATCGCCGCCTGGTACGAGAAGAGCCGGCTGCACAAAGCCCGGCTCGCCCCTTAGCTCGCGCCCTACACCTTGGCCAGGGTCACCCGTTCGGGCTGGTGCTGGTATTTGCCGGCGCGGTCTTGGTAGGTGGTTTCACAGGGATCCCCCTCAAAGAACAGCAGTTGGCAGATGCCCTCGTTGGCGTAGATGCGGCAGTCGGCGCCGGAGGAGTTGCTGAATTCGAGCGTGAGATGACCCTCCCAGCTGGCCTCCGCCGGGGTGGTGTTCACGATGATCCCCAGACGGGCGTAGGTGCTCTTGCCCAGGCAGATCACGGTGATGTTGGGGGGCACCCGCATCTTCTCGAGGGCCACCCCAAGCCCGTAGGAATGGGCCGGAAGGATGAAGTAGGCGCCGTCGTCGTCCTCCCGCAGCGGTGCCGGCTCCAGGTTGGCGGGGTTGAACCGCTTGGGGTTCATCACCGTGCCAGGCACATGCCGGAAGATCAGAAATTCCTTGGGCGACAGGCGCAGGTCGTAGCCATAGGAAGAGCAGCCGAAGCTCAACACCGGCTGGGCGGCGTTGTCGGGATCCAGGTGGCGCACCAGCCGGGGCTGGAAGGGCTCGAGCATGCCAGCGGCGGCCTGCTCGTTGATCCAACGGTCGTTCTTGAGCATCAGAAACCTCGGCGCAGCTGGGTGACCTGATCCGCCACGGCCAACAGGGCCGTTGGCATGGAGGGCCCCGTCAGGATCACATCCAGGTGGGAAGGCCGTTGCTCCAGGGCCTCCATCACGTCGTGTTCCGGCAGGTAGCCCAGCTCCACCGCCAGGCCCAGCTCATCGAGCACCAGCTGATCCAACTGCCCGGCCAGCAGCTGATCGCGGGTGTACTCCCACACCTCCAACACCGCAGCGCGGTTGGCCCCATCGGAAGCGTCACACCCCATGGGCTCCGCCAGGCATCCCGCCACGGCCGGACGCAGCCACTGCAGGCGGCCGCACAGCCAAACGCTGCGCTCCAGCCCCTGGTCGACGCCACCTTTGAGGAACTGGCTGATCAACACGCGGCTGCCAAGGCCGGCGCTGCGCAGGGCCTGGCTAAACACGCCACTGAAACTGCCGCGGAAGGGGGCGGTGTGCACCTGCAGCAGGCCCTCTTGCTGGGCCACCAACCGCAGACTGCGGGGCCCCGGAGCGGCATGGGAGCCCGGCAGCGGACGCAGATGGCCGCGATGGATGGACTGGGGCCCTGGTGCTGCCGTGCTCAGGGTCATGGTGGGCCAGGCCGCCGCTCAGGATCCTGAATGTAGCGGCGTTGGCCCGTGCGACAAGCATCAGCCACTACCTGTAGTGCAAACACCCGTACCATCGGGGCCACCGCCCAAAGCCCCCGATGTCGCA
>CAWUND010000013.1:0-14992 GCA_963923815.1 uncultured bacterium | reverse complement strand
GGGGAGCAGGCCGGCGGGGTGGCCGCCAGCGGCGGCAGCCTCAGCAACCTGATGGCCTTGGTGGTTGCACGGCACCGGGCTGGTTTGGCGGGACAGTCCAACGCCGTGGTGCTCTGCAGCGCCGATGCCCACGTGTCGTTGGGCAAAGCCCTGATGGTGATGGGCCTGCCCGCTGAGGCCCTCTGGCCCGTGGCGGTGGATGGCCACGGAGCCCTGGCCATTGATGCCCTGCACGGGGCCCTCGAGCGCGCCGAGCGGGAGGGTCGCCCGGTGCTGGCGGTGGTCGCCACCGCCGGCACCACCGTGCGGGGGGCGGTGGATCCGATCGCCGCCATGGCGGAGCTCTGCCGCAGCCGCGGCATTTGGTTGCACGTGGATGGGGCCATCGGGGCGGTCTTTGCCCTCAGCGCCTCGCATCGATCGCGGGTGCCGGATCTGGGCCTCGCCGATTCGCTCACGGTCAACCCCCAAAAACTGCTGGGCATTCCCAAGAGCAGTTCGCTCCTGCTGCTGCGCCAGCCGTCGTTGCTGGCCTCCTGCTTCGCCACCGGCCTGCCCTACATGGAGCCCAGCTGGGCCGATGCCCATGGCGGCGAATGCGGTCTGCAGGGCACCCGCCCGGCGGAAATCCTCAAGCTCTGGTTGGGCCTGCGCCAGTTGGGCCGCAGCGGCATCGACAGCCTGTTGGAGGGGGCCGTACGGCGCCGGGAGCGGTTGCAGCAGTTGCTGGAGCCCCTGCCCCTGCAGCTCTGCGGTGGGCCCTTGCATGTGCTGGCCTTCTGCCCGCAGGCCGCCGATGCGGCCGCCGCTGCCGCCTGGTCGAGTACCACACGGCAGCGGCTGCTCGATCAGCAGCTGATGCTGTCGCGGCCCCTGTATGCGGGCCGCCATCACCTCAAGGCGGTGTTGGGCAACCCCCACACCGGTGAGGCGGAGCTGCAGCGCTTGCAGGCGGTGGTGGAGGCGTCGCTGCCATGACCACGCCCGAACCCCGGGGCCGCTGGGTGGCGATTGTCACCGGGGCCATCTCGGTGGCCATCGCCGTGGCCTACCTGGTGCTGATTGCGGTGCTCGACTCCCGTGGGCCGCTGCAGCCGCCCCCGCCGGAGGCCCTGGGGCTCACCCCCGCCGCGGCTCCTGCGGCCGCGGTGGCAGCTGGCCCTGCTTCTGCTGGCGCTGCAGCGGCTCCACCACCCGGCTGAAGGCGGCGCTGAGGAAGGCCTGCAGGGCGGAGTCACGCCGGTTGAGGTCGTATTGGTGCTGCACCACCTCCTGAACGCCGCCATCCCCCCAGTCCTGATCCTGCTGGAAGTAGGTGATGAAGCTCCGGCCCGCCACGCGGGTGAGCCAACCCGCCCCCACCGCCTGCACCGCACGGGTGAGCAACAGGGCCGGCAGGTTGAGGCTGAGGGCGCTGCCGATCACGCTCAGCCCCCCCTTGATCACCCCCAGGCTGGCGAGGGTGCGCCCCACCGACACCGCCAGATCCTGGGCGCTGGCGCGGGACAGGCTGACGCCATAAATGCGGCCGATCTCCACCACCATCTGGGCATTCACGGCCGCTGCCCCCAGCAGATCCACCACCGGCAGCGGCGTGGCCGCCAGCACCCCGGCGCTGATCCAGCTGTAGCGATCCACCACCGCCTCGGCATCGCTTTGGCGTTGGTCGTTGAGCAGCTGGCGGCCCGCATCGCTGAGCCTGCGGCTCTGCAACAGGATGTTGTCGGCGATCAGCTCCTCGCCATCGCTGTGCAACACCTGGGCGATGCGCCGCAGCAGGGCATCGATCTCCGGCGCCGGCTGCAGCGGGCGTCCCCCCGGCATCGGCACCGATTGGGGGGCCGCACTGGCGGGCACCACATCCTCCGGGGCGATGCGCCCCTGGCAGCGGCGCCGCAACAGGGCCAGCAGCCGCCGCTCCTCCTCCTGGCCCCGTAGATCGCATTTGTTGAGCACCAGCAGCAGCCGTTTGCCGAGGCGCGCCAGGGCATCGAACACCTCCTGTTCGGCGTTGCGCAGGTCGCCATCCACCACCAACAGCAGCAGATCCGCCTGGGCCGCCTGGCTGCGGGCCCGTTGTTCGCGCTCCTGCCCGGCGCTGCCCGCCTCCAGGATCCCGGGGGTGTCCACCAGCTGCAGGCCCCGCGGCAGGTTGGTGAGCCGCAGCCGGTAGCGACGGCAGTCGTCGGTGGAGCCCATGGCGGCCCCCACCTCCCCCACCACATCCTTCAGCAGGGCCCGGATCAGCGAGGTTTTGCCGGCCGATCCCGTGCCGAACACCACCACCACCAGATCGCCCCGCTCCAGTTCCGCCGCAACCCGCTGCCGCTCCTGGCGCAACGCCTCCCGCTGCACGTCATCGCGGATGCGCTCCAGCAGCTGATCGATGGCCGCCAGGTTTTGCTGGGCCGCCTCCTGGCGGTTGCCGGGGGCGGCCATAGGGGCCTTGGGGGGTTGTTTCCCTCCGCGTCGGCTGGCCTGCCACCACGGCCAGAACAGCTGGGCCAGCAGCAGGGCGCCCCCGCCGAACAGCAACAGCAGGGTGGGCCCCACCAGCCAACTGGGGAGCAGGTAGCTCAGTTGCCAGATCAGGGCGTTGACCGCCTGCAGCACCGTGGTCACCGCCACCACCAGCAGCAACCCGATTCCGAGCCAGAGCCAGAGCCGAGCAGGTGGTTTCACGCGGGAAGGATGGCTGCCATGAGTTCAGCGCAGGCTGGTGCCCGCCGCCAGGCTGCCCCGACCCGCCGCCTGCACGATCTCGCCCCAGAGGGCGGCGGCCACCGCACTGCTGGCGCCGGTGGGGCGGTTGTCGTCGTTGCCGAGCCAGATGCCCATCACCCAGTGGCGGCTGGGTTCGTAGCCGATGAACAACAGATCGCGGCCCCCGTTGGTGGTGCCCGTTTTGCCGCCCTCCCCACCCCCCAGCCGGGCCGCACGGCCGGTGCCCGTGCGCACCACCGCCTGCAGCAGCTGTTGCATGCTCCGCGCCGTGCGACTGCTGAGCACCCGCCGTCCGGGCCGCAGGCTGAGCTGGGGGGAGGAGCCTGGCGATCGGGTGGTGTCGCTGAGTTGGCGGATCGTGCTGGGGGCATGCCAGATGCCGTCGTTGGCCACGGCGCCATAGGCGGCCGTGAGGTCGATCAGGCGCACCTCCGCCTGCCCCAGCACCAGCCCTGGCACGGGCTCCAACGGTGTGTGCAGGCCGAGGCTGCGGGCCATGTCCACCACCGCCTCCAGGCCGAACAACCGCGCCAGCCGCAGGGCCGCGGTGTTGCTGGAGCTGGCGAAGGCCTGTTGCAGGCTGAGCGTTCCACCGCAGCCACTGCGAAACAGCTGGCCGCCCCACTCCAGGGGGCCACAGGGCACCGGATCGTTGGGGCCCATGCCCCGCTCCAGGGCCACCAGGTAGGGGAACAGCTTGAAGGCGCTGCCCGGTTGCCGCAGGGCCATGCTGGCGCGGTTGTATTGGCTGAGGCTGTAGTCGCGGCCGCCGCTGATGGCCAGGATGCCGCCCGTGCGCGAGTCGAGCACCACCACCGCGCCCTGGCTGATGGCGGCTCCGTTGCGTTGCAGCAGGTGCCGCAGCCGCCGCTCCACCACCTCCTGCAGCAGCGGGTCGAAGTAGGTGCTCACCAGGAAATTTCCCTCGGCGGCCACGTCGCTGCCGAGGAGCGTGTCCAGGTCGCGGCGCACCTGGTCGCCGTAGAAGGGGGCTGGCCGCCGCGTGGGGCTGCCACCGCCGGCACCGCAGGCCCCTGGCGCCAGCTGCAACGGTTGTCGCCGGGCGCTGCGGGCCGCCCCCTGACTCAGGCCCCCGTTCTCCACCAGCTTGCGCAGCACCTGGTTGCGCGCGTTGAGGGCCCCTTCTGGATTCACGCAGGGGTCGAAGCCATTGGGGGAGGGCAACAACCCCACCAGCAGCGCTGCCTCCGGCAGGGTGAGGGCCCGTGCCGGCTTGGCGAAGTAGTGGCGCGATGCCGCCTCGAATCCCCAGCCCACCCCCAGGTACACGCGGTTGAGGTAGGTGAGCAGCAGATCACGCTTGCTGAAGTTGGCCTCCAATTGCAAGGCCACCAGCAGCTCCCGCCCCTTGCGGGCCAGGGTGTCCCCCTGACCCACCTGCTCGGGGTAGAGGCTGCGGGCCAACTGCTGGGTGAGGGTGCTGCCCCCCTCCAGCACCCGGCCCCCCAGCAGGTTGCTAAACACCGCACGGCCGGTGCCGATCGGATCCACCCCCGGGTGCCTCCAGAAACGGCTGTCTTCGCTGCTGAGCAAGGCATGGATCAGCACCGGGGGGAAGGCCGCCAGGCTGGGCTGGTCGAGGGGTTGCTGGCCATCCACCGCCGGCATGGGCCGGTTCAGGCCGTCGTACAGCAGCAGCGGACCGCGCTGGCCGCTGAGTTCCCCGCGGATCGGCACCTGCAGGCGACCCAACCCCAGCAGCAGCAGCCCGGTGGCCGCCAGGCCCGCCACCACGCCGCTGGCGATGCGGCCCCCTCGCCGCTGCCACGCCCGCTCAGCCCAGTTGAAGCGCAGCAGCAGCTCAGGGGCGTTGTCGCCTGGGGCCAACTGCACCTGATCGCCATCCAGCAGCAGCAGCTCCTGTACGCGCCGCCCGCGCCACCACAGGCCGTTGGTGGAGCCCAGATCCTTCATCAGCCAATGGCCGCCGCAGTGCTCCAGCAGGGCATGGTGCTTGCTCACCCCCGGGGCCTCGAGGCGGATCTCGGCGTCAGGCGCCCGGCCGATCCGGTAGCTGCCGGGGTGCAGGGTCAGCCGGATGGGCTGGCCATCGGCCCCCAGCCACTGGAGCTCAGCGGGCCGCTCGACCACGGCTCAACCACAGATCGATCGCCAGGCAGAGCACCGCCAGGTTGATGGCCACATCCGCCAGGTTGAACACCGGGAAGCTCACGGGCACCGCCTCCAGCAGATCCACCACATGGCCCAGGCGCCAGCGGTCGAGGCCGTTGCCGATGGCACCCCCCAGCAGCAACCCCAGCCCGGCCGCCTGCCAGGGCCGCAGCGCACCACTGGTCTGTATCCACACCACAAGGCCCAATGCCACGGCCGCGCTCACCAACCCCAACAGCAGGGCATTGCCCGTGAGCAGGCTGAAGGCGGCGCCGGTGTTCAGCACCAGCCGCAGCTGCAGCAGACCCGGCAGCAGGGGGGTCGCCACCCAGGGCTGGAGGTTGGCGCTGGCCCAGGCCTTGCTCAGTTGATCGAGCACCACCACCAGCAGGGCGGTGCGGTACGCCGCGATCATGGCTCCACCAACAGCAGGCGCCGCAGCGGAAGGGCCAGCACGGCAACGGCGCAGCAGAGCATCAGTTGGGGCAGCAGGGGGCCCAGGCTGTAGCTGATCAGCAGCTGGGGCAGGGCCCCATTCCAGCGCTGCACCAGGCCCCCCAGCAGCAGGTTGGCCAGGCCACACCCCTGCAACACGAGCAGCCCAACCACCGCCGCCGCGGCGAGGCTGAGCAGGTTGTCCATGCCCGGCTGCCGGCCCAGACGCCCGGTGAGCCAGGCGGCCGGCAGAAATCCGGCGATGTAGCCGAAGCCCGGATCCAGCAGATAGCTGAGGCCGCCACCGGCCTGGAACACCGGCAGCTGAAACAGCCCGAGGCTGATGTAGGCCATCCCCGCCAACATGGCCGGCCGCGGGCCGCACACCAACGCCGTGAGCAGCAGCGCCGGCACCTGCAGGCTGATCGGCAGCGGAATCAGCGTGAAGCCCCCAGCACCGAAGCCCGGCAGGGCAGCCTGCAGGAGGCCACCGCAGATCAACAGCAGCAATCCAGCGAGGGCACCACTCCAGTTGGCAAGGGCGCGCACGGCAGGCCAGGCAATGGGCCCCATCCTGCAGGAGAGTGGCAGCATCGCAACCCGCCAGCGGCCCATCGCCATGTCCGACGCCCCAGATTTCGGAGTGCTGGTGGTGGGGGCTCGGGTGCGGTTGCAGCAGGCGCCGGCTTACCTCAAGAGCGCCGACGCCATGCCGATGTTGCGCCCCCCAGACCTGGTGGATGCCGGTGAGGTGGGGGAGGTGGTGGGACTGCGGGCCGGTGAGCAGGTGGCGGTGCGCTTCCGCCGCGGCGCCTTTTTGTTGGAGCGGCGCCAGCTGGAACTGGTGGCGCCTGATTAAGACTCCGCTCGGCTGAGGGGGTGCCGCTGCCACTCCCGCTCGGCAGCCCGCAGGGCATCGGTTGGTCCGCACAGGCTCAGGCAGGGCCGCCCCAAGAGGCTGGTCGCGGCCCGGTGCAGGTCTTCCGGGGTGAGCTGGGTGGCGGCCTCCAGGCTGCGGTCGGCGAAGTCCATCGGCAGGCCATGGCCCAGCACCAGGGCCTGGCGATCGGCCAGCTGGCTGCTGGTTTGGCGGCCGAGGGCCTCCTGTCCCCGGAACTTGGCACGGGCCAGCTCCAGGTCGCCGGCGCTGATCGGTTGATCCAACAGCCGCTGCCATTCGTTGAGCAATTCGCGGCAGGCCTCCGCCGCCCGCTCAGCCGAACTGGAGAGGTGCATCACAAAGGGGGCATCCCCCAAACGGGCCGGGTGGTGCACCCCCACGTCGTAGGCCAAGCCGTGCTCCTCCCGCAGGGCCACAAACAGGCGGCTGGACATGCCAATGCCGAGGTGGCAGTGCAGCAACCGCAGCGCCAGGGCCTGCTCAGCCCCCAGCGCCGTGGTGGTGCAGCCCAGCATCAACACCAACTGCTCGGTCTCATCGGGGCTGGTGGCAAGAGCAGTCGCCGACAGCCCCTGCGGCCCCCGCCGACGCTCAGGGGCGGTGGGCGTCCAGGGCTGGCCTTCCAGGCCCGCCAGCAACAACGTCTCCACCCCATCGGGGATCGCACCGGCGAGCACCAGCACCGCCCCCCCCTGCCCCAGCTGCTCCGCTTGCCGCTGCAGCGCGCCCCGCTCCAGCTGCCGCAGCTCCGCCTCCACCCCCAGGGGGTCGTGGCCGTAGGGGCCCTGGCCGTAGAGCTGCTCCCGCAGCTGGTCATGGGCCACCTGGAAGGGGTCTTCCCGTTGGCGCTGGAGGGTCTGGAGGTTGAGCTGCCGCTCCAGCGCAATTTGGTCGTCCACCAGCCAGGGGCTGCGCACCATCTGCAACAGCAGGGGCAGCAGCACCGCCGCGTCATCACTGGCGCACTTGAGGCTGATCAGGGTGGCGTCCTCCGCCGCTTCGCAGCGCAGGCCCGCACCGCACCCTTCCACCAGATCCGCGAGGGCATCGCCGCTGAGGGGGCCGCAGCCCCGGCTCAGCACCCCCGCCAGCAATTGGGCTGCCCCCCGTTGGCCCTCGGGGTCGCCGCTGCTGCCGCCGCGCATCCACAACTTGGCCGAGAGGATCGGGGCGCCAGGACGGTGCAGCAGCCACAGGGGGCAGCCCAGATCCCAGCTGCCCGGTTCGGCCCTCATGCCGGCACCGCCTGCAGGCTGAAGGCCCGGTCCGGGGCCAAGAGCGGCACCAACTCCCGCTGCACGGCGGCGCGATCCCACTGCTCGAGCCAGTCGAGCGGGGCCTGCAGGCTGTGGCGCCGCTGCCACAGGGCGCTGTTGCCCACCATGGCGGCCACCGATCCGGCCACCTCCAGGCTGAAGCGGTACCCATTGCCCACCAACCGCCGGGCCCGTTCCAGTTCCGCTTCCCCGGGCTCACGCTCCTGCAGCTCGAGCAGCACCCGCCGCACCTCCCGCTCCACGGCCGCCAGCTGGTCGGCTTCGCACACCGCCTCCAGCAGCACCAGGCAGCCGCTTTCGAGCACGTTGAGGTCGAGATCGATGCTTTCCACCAGGCGCAGTTCTTCCCGCAGGCGCTCCACCAGGCGGCTGCGGCGCCCCTCCGCCAGCAGGGTGGTGAGCAGGTCGCCCCCCAACACGCTGCGTTGATCGGCAGCTCCGGGCAATTGCCAGGCCATCAACAGCCGGGCTGCCTCGAGCCTTGGCAGCTCCAACCGCGCCTCCCCGGGGCTCAGATGCAGGGCCGGCGGCGTGATCTCTGGCCCATCTGCTGGTCTGAGTTGCCCCAGGCAGGAGCGCTCCAACCGTTGGGGCAGATCCGAGCCCAGGGCGGCCGTGGGGCCAGCGATGGCCAGGCAGCAACGCTCCGGCCGGTAGTGGCGCCGGTGAAATTGCGCCATGGCCTCAGGCCGGTGGGCCTCCAGCGCCGGCTTCCGCCCCAGGATCGGTTGGCCGTAGGCGTGGGTTCCACAGGCCTGGCGCAGCAGCTCCTGGAAGGCCACCTCCTCCGGCTGGTCTTCGCTTTGGGCCAGCTCCTCCAGCACCACCTGGCGCTCCATGTCGAAATCCTCGGCATCGAGCCGGGGCCGCAGCACCAGATCCAGCAACAGCTCCAGGGCGTCATTGCTGGCCTCGGGTGGCATCAGCACGTGGTAGTGCACATCGTCGAAGCCGGTGGCGGCGTTGCTGTTGCCCCCCAGGGCCTCCACCCGGAGATCAAACTCTCCAGCCGCCAGTTGCTCACTGCCCTTGAACACCATGTGTTCAAGGAAGTGGGCCATGCCCGATTCCGCCTCGGTTTCGCGGGCGCTTCCGGCCCGGCACCAAAAATCAAGGCACACCACGGGCGCCTGGGGAAGGTCGATCCGCACCACGGAGGCCCCATTGCTCAATTGCTCGTGCTGCGGCTCGGGGAGGGCTTGAACGGCGGCAGCGGGCAAGGGCGGGGCATGGTGGGCTGAAGCCATTCTGCTGGCAGGATCGGCAGGTCGCCGTGGGTTTGCCGATGAGTTCCGCCGCCCTTGGCATCCATCCCCTGGTGGACGCGCTGGCCGATCGCATCCGCCTCTGCTGGCAAGACCTGCCGGATCTAGAGCCCCTGCAGGTGGACCCCGCCTTGGAGGCCATCAGCGGCAGCCTCGATGGGGAGGATCTGTTCATCCGCAATGAGCTGCACCGCAGCCGCGGCCTGCGCAAGCTCCACCTGGAAACAGCCCGCCTGGGGGCGGGGCTGCAGATCCTGCATTGCGTGTTCTTTCCCGACCCCCACTACGACCTGCCCGTGTTCGGGGCCGACATCGTGGCGGGCCGTGGGGTGGTCTCCGCCGCGATCGTCGACCTCTCGCCCGTGGGAGAGGCCCTGCCGCCATCCGTGTCGGCGGCCCTCAACGCGCTCCCGCCCCGCCAGTTCAGCCAGGAGCGGGAGCTGCCTGAGTGGGGCACGATTTTCTCCCCCCACGTGCGCTTTGTGCGCCCCAGCGATGCGGCGGAGGAGCAGCAATTCGTGGCGGTGGTGGGGGATTTCCTCAACGTGATCGCCGAGGCCAGCCGCTCGGCCGTGGCGCAACCCAGCCAGCACCCCGATACCGTGAGCCGTCATCAGGGTCAGCTCTCCTATTGCCAGCAGCAGAAACGCAACGACAAGACCCGGCGGGTGTTGGAGAAGGCCTTCAATCCCGAGTGGGCCGATCGCTACATCGAGCAGCTGCTGTTCGACGACCCGCTGCCGCTGCCTTGATGGAGCGCCTCACCGCCCGGCCCTGGTTGCTGGCCTGCGGCGGTGCGGTGCTGTTGGCGATGGTGGGCCTGGCCCTGCGCCCCAAGCCCAAGCCGGCCCCCGTGCCCGCGGTTGCACCGGTGGTGCAACCGGAGGCGGTCTCGGCCCTGGGCTACCTGGATCCCGCCGGAGAGGTGGTGGAGATGGCCGCCCCGATCAGCGGCATGGGCGGCACGCCGCGCCTCAGCCAACTGCTCGTGCAGGAGGGGCAACGGGTGCGCCGCGGGCAGTTGCTGGCCAGCTTTGACAACCGCCCGCGGCTGCAGGCGGATCTCGCCGCTCTGACGGCCCGGCTGCAGAGCCTGCAGGCCCAGATTCGTTTGCAGCGCCGCGAGGTGGAGCGCTACACCCGAGCCGCCGCCAACGGTGCCGCCGCCCTGGTGCTGCTGGAGGAAAAGCGCGACGAGCTGGTGAAGCTCGAAGGCCAGTGGCGCGAGGCCTTGGCCCAGCGCCAGGGCCTGCAGGTGGACCTCGCCAACAGCGAACTCCGGGCTCCGTTGGAGGCCACGGTGCTCAAGATCCATGCCCAGGTGGGCGAACGCCCCGGCGCCCAGGGGGTGCTGGATCTCGGGGCCAGCGACCGCATGGAAGCGGTGGCGGAGGTGTACGAGAGCGACATCAACCGCGTGCGGGTGGGCCAGAGCGTGCGCCTCACCAGCGAGAACGGGGGCTTCAATGGCACCCTTCAAGCCCGGGTGCTGCGCATCTCACCCCAGGTGAGCCAGCGGCAGGTGCTCTCCACCGACCCCACCGGTGACGCCGACGCCCGTGTGGTGGAGGTGCGCCTGGCCCTGGATCCACAGGCCGTGGCGCGGGTGCGCAACCTCGCGGGCCTGAAGTTGATCGCCCGCTTCAACCCGTGACCCTGAGGGCCTGGTTGGCGGCCCGCTGGCGGGCCCGGCGCATCCCCCTGGCCTGGTTGCTGCTCACCCGGCAGCCGGTGCGCCTGGCGGTGGCCCTGGCGGGCATCAGCTTCGCCGGGATCCTGATGTTCATGCAGCTGGGGTTCCGCGACGGCCTGTTCGACGCCAGCGTCACCATCCACCGGCTGTTCGATGCCGACTTGGTGCTGATCAGTCCGCGCTCCACCAGCTCGGTGAGCATGGCGCGTTTTCCCCGGCGGCGCCTGGTGCAGGTGATGGCGGCTCCGGAGGTGGAAGGCATCACGCCGGTGCATTGGAGCCTGCTGCTCTGGCGCAACCCCCAGACCCGGGGCACCCGCTCGATCCTGGCCCTGGGCTTTGAGCCCGGGGATCCCCTGTTCACCGACCCCAGCCTCGCCCCCAAGGCCCGCCTGCTCAGCCAGAAGGGCCGGGTGTTGTTCGATCAGCAGTCGCGGCCGGAGTTTGGGCCGGTGGCCGAGTGGTTCCAGCAGGGCCGCACCGTGGAGAGCGAGATCGCCGGCAAGCGCGTGCGGGTGGCGGGGTTGGTGGGCCTCGGCACCTCTTTTGGCGCCGATGGCAACCTGCTCACCAGCAGCGAAACCTTCCTGGAGCTGTTGCCCAACACGCCCCCCGGCAGCATTGAGGTGGGCCTGGTGCGCCTGCGGCCTGGGGCTGATGCGGCTGCCGTGGCCAAGCGCCTCCAGGCCCAATTGCCCAGCGATGTCACCGTGCTCACCAAGGAGGGCTTCATCGCCTTCGAGCAGAACTACTGGCGCACCAGCACCTCCATCGGCTTCATCTTCAGCCTCGGTGCCGCCATGGGCTTTGTGGTGGGTTGCGTGATCGTTTACCAGGTGCTCTACAGCGATGTGAGCGACCACCTGCCGGAGTACGCCACCTTGATGGCCATGGGCTACCGGCTCACCAGCCTGCTGGGGGTGGTGGCCCGGGAGGGGTTGCTGTTGGCGGCCTTTGGTTACCTGCCCGCCTACGCCGCCGGCCAGGGGCTCTATTGGCTGGTGCGCAGCGCCACCCAGCTGCCGGTGGCCATGAACACCACCCGAGCCCTCACGGTGCTCACCATGATCCTGGTGATGTGCATGGCCTCCGCCGGCCTGGCGATGCGACGCCTGGCGGATGCGGATCCGGCGGAGATCTTCTGAGCGCTGATGCCGTCCGACCCCTCCCCCCTCCACGCCATTGCCCTGCAGGGGCTCAACCATTGGTATGGCAAAGGCGACACCCGCCGCCAGGTGCTGCAGGGCATCGATCTCTGCGTGGCCCCTGGGGAGGTGGTGTTGCTCACCGGCCCCTCCGGCTGTGGCAAAACCACCCTGCTCACCCTGGTGGGGGCCCTGCGCCAGGTGCAGGAGGGGTCGGTGCAGGTGCTCGGCCGCCAGCTCACCGGCGCCAGCCAGCGGCAGCGGCAGCAGTTGCGCCGCTCCATCGGCATGATTTTCCAGGGCCACAATCTGTTGCGCTGCCTCACCGCTGAGCAAAACGTGCAGATGGGCTCCGATCTGCTGCCGGGGCTCGGGTACCGCGCCCGCCGCGACCAGGCCCGTGAGTGGTTGCGGGCGGTGGGCCTCGGCGATGAACTCCACAAGCTGCCCCACGACCTTTCCGGCGGCCAGAAGCAGCGGGTGGCCATCGCCCGGGCCCTGGCGGCCCATCCACGGCTGTTGCTGGCCGATGAGCCCACCGCGGCCCTCGATTCCCGCACCGGCCGGGAGGTGGTGGAGTTGCTGCAGCGCCTGGCCCGCGAGCAGGGCTGCGCCGTGCTGATGGTCACCCACGACCCCCGCATCCTCGACATTGCCGACCGCCTGGTGCGCATGGAAGACGGTCGGCTCAAGGCCCTCTCCACCGCCGTTCAGTAGGGTGGGGGGCATCTCCCCAAGGATCCGCCGTTTCGATGGCCAAACGCCGCAACCTCAAGAAGGAAAAGCAAGAGCGCAACCGCGCCTACGCCCGCAAGTTCAAGAAGCGCAAGCTGCGCAACGACGGCCGTGGTGAAGGCGCCGGCAACGGCGTCACCGGCACCGCCAACAACGGTGGCGCCGCCGACTGATTGTCAGCCCATCCGGTCGACAGACCATGCCGTGAAGGGGGATCCTGAGGGGTCCCCCTTTTTTGCTCCTGGCCCCAAGCCCGCCAACGGATCACCCGCATGTTCCTGAGCGTCGTCATCCCCACCTACAACCGCCTGCCGATCCTGCAGAAATGCCTGCAGGCCCTCGAGCAGCAGCGGCTGGAGGCCCCAATCACCGCCTACGAAGTGGTGCTGGTGGATGACGGGTCCACCGATGACACCGTGGCGTGGCTTGGGCGAGAAGCGGCCCGTTTTCCCCACGTGCGCCTGATCCAGCAGGACCACGGCGGCCCGGCGGAGGGGCGCAACCGCGGCGTTGACCACGCCCGGGGCGATGTGATCGTCTTCATCGACAGTGACCTGGTGGTCACCGATGACTTCCTGCTCTGCCATGCCCGCCGCCTGCAGCAGAGCTGGGCGGAGCGCGGTGATCGCCTCTGCTTCACCTACGGCGCGGTGATCAACACCGCCAATTTCGAGCAGCCCACCAGCGAACCCCACAAGCTGCGCGACCTCTCCTGGGCCTACTTCGCCACCGGCAACGTGGCGATCGACCGTGCCGTGTTGGAGGAGAGCGGCCTGTTCGACACCCGCTTCCGTCTCTACGGCTGGGAAGACCTCGAGTTGGGCGAACGGCTGCGGCGCATGGGGGTGGTGCTGGTGCGCTGCCCCGAGGCGGTGGGCTACCACTGGCACCCCGCCCTCAGCCTCGATCAGCTGCCCCGCCTGATCGAGGTGGAGCGGCAACGGGCGAAGATGGGCCTGGTGTTTTACCGCAAACACCCCACGCGGCGGGTGCGGTTCATCATTCAGTTCACGCCGCTGCACCAGCTGCTGTGGGAGCTGCTCACCCTCGGGGGGCTGCTCAATGAGCGCAGCCTGCGGCCTCTCCTGGCCTGGTTGATCCGCCACGGCAAACCCGGGCTGGCCATGGAACTGTTGCGGCTGCCCCTCAACCGCATCGGGGTGCGGGCCCTCTACGCCGAGGCCCGCGCCGCCGGCCTGAGCTGAGTGCTGCAGGGCGGTTTGATAGGGTGCCGAGGTTCCATTCACACCGCACACCTGCACGTTTCGGGTGACCGTGGCCGCCTCTGATGGCAGCGCGTCCCTGGCAGGTGGAGGCAAACCCGAAACTCAATTCAAACCATGGCTGTTGTCACCCTCGCCGAAATGATGGAGGCGGGCGCCCACTTTGGGCACCAAACCCGTCGCTGGAACCCCAAGATGTCGCGCTACATCTATTGCGCGCGCAACGGGGTCCACATCATCGACCTCGTGCAGACGGCCGTCTGCATGAACAACGCCTACAAGTGGGTTCGCAGTGCCGCCCGCAGCGGCAAGCGTTTCCTGTTCGTGGGCACCAAGAAGCAGGCCTCCGAAGTGATCGCCCTCGAGGCCACCCGCTGCGGCGCCGCCTACGTGAACCAGCGCTGGCTGGGCGGCATGCTCACCAACTGGACCACGATGCGCGCCCGCATCGACCGCCTCAAAGACCTCGAGCGCATGGAGTCCTCCGGGGCCATCGCCATGCGCCCCAAGAAAGAAGCGGCCGTGCTGCGCCGTGAGCTGGAGCGCCTGCAGAAGTACCTCGGTGGCCTGAAGAACATGCGCCGCCTGCCCGACGTGGTGGTGCTGGTGGATCAGCGCCGTGAAACCAACGCCGTGCTCGAGGCCCGCAAGCTCGACATCCCCCTGGTGTCCATGCTCGACACCAACTGCGACCCCGACCTCTGCGACGTGCCCATCCCCTGCAACGACGACGCCGTGCGTTCGGTGCAGCTGGTGCTGGGGCGCCTTGCCGACGCCATCAATGAAGGTCGCCACGGCGCCGGTGACCAGCGCGGCGGTTACGACGACGAGGAGGGCTGAGCCCCCTCGGCGCCTCGCACACACCCCAGCGCCAACCCTGTTGCCAAGCGTTCTGGAGCTTCCCTGAGGGGGAGCTCCTGCCCGTTTGAGCCCCCGTTCCCCACCCGAATCCCCACCACCCGCTACTCCCCATGGCTGAGATTTCCGCCAAGCTCGTCAAAGAACTGCGCGACATGACCGGCGCAGGGATGATGGATTGCAAGAAGGCCCTCGCTGAAACCAAGGGCGACAAGGACAAGGCCGTCGAGTGGCTGCGTCAGAAGGGCATCGCCTCCGCCGAGAAGAAATCTGGGCGCACCGCCGCGGAAGGCGCCATCGGCAGCTACATCCACACCGGTGCCCGGGTGGGCGTGTTGGTGGAGGTCAACTGCGAAACCGATTTCGTGGCCCGTGGTGAGATCTTCCAAGAGCTGATCCGCAACGTGGCGATGCAGATCGCCGCCTGCCCCAACGTTGACTACGTGAAGGTGGAGGAGATCCCCGCCGAGGTGGCCGAGCGCGAGAAGCAGATCGAGATGGGCCGCGACGACCTCGCCGGCAAGAAGGAGGAGATGAAGGAGAAGATCGTGGCGGGCCGCATCGGCAAGCGCCTCAAGGAGATGGCCCTGATGGATCAGGCCT
>CAWUND010000012.1:0-15273 GCA_963923815.1 uncultured bacterium | reverse complement strand
CATCAGGATCCGCCCGTGATCAGGGCCCTCGCACGCCGCCAGGGCCCCCTGCAGGAACAGGGGAACCCGGGTGGTTTTGCCGGCCCCAGGGGGGGCTTGCAGCAGCAGCGTGGCGCCGGCCGAGAGCTGCTGCACCAGCTCCGGCAGCAGCGGATCAATCGGCAGCGGCGCCGTGGTGGCCGCCAAGTCCGGCGTCAGCGCACGTGGCGGGCGCCGTCCACCGGGTGGTACACCTCGCCGGTGTTCTCCTCGTAGACGATCGCCGGCAGGCCGGTTTCAAACATCGTCTGCAGGGCCTCTTTGAGGTAGGGGTTCCAGCCGCCGGTGCTCACCTTGCCGTGGCGCACGGTCCAGTCCCAGGTGCCCTGCAGGTCGCGGGGGATGCGGCCCTCCCGGTCGCGCCGGGCCACCAGATCCTGCGATTCCACCAGGCCCACCAGGATCGGCTGCTTGCCGTAGGCGGGGGTGAGGATCAGCTCCAGGCGGATCGGATCTTCCTTCACCAGCTTGAGCTGGAAGCGCGGCGGCAGCTTGATGGCCTTGAGCACCGCAGCCACGATCCGGGTTCTTTGCTCCACTCAGCCTCCGCCGATGTCCACAAGCACCCAACGGTTGTACCAGTTGATGGGCCCCTGCGGGATCAATTGGGGTCGTTCGGCAAGGCGGGCTGCTCGTTGTCGCCGCCGAAGCGCACCGTCAGCAGGTCGTCATTGGTGATCTGCCCGTCGTCATCCAGCAGTTCGGGGTGAATCGTGAGCCGGCCGGTGCGGTCGCCCTTGGGCAGGCGGTTGGCATCCCCCGGGCGGGGCACGGCGCCATAGCCGCGGCCCATGATCTGAAAGGCCTGCCAGAGCAGCGCCAGGAAGCAGGCGCCGTACACCACCGGCAGCAGCTTGGCGAGCAGATCGGAGCTGAACATGGCCGGCCCGGGCTGTTCACCATCATCGCTCCCCTGCCCCCGGCCTGCAGGGTGGGGGAATCCCCCGCGGCGGCGCCATTGCCACTCCGGCGTTGCTGCCTACGGTCGGTGCACCTTGCCGTTCGGCTGCATGGCCGCCGCACCATCCCGCACGATGCCCCTGCTGCTGGGGGCGGCCCTGGTCCTGGGGGGGCAGCCCTGGTTGGCGGCGGCGCCGGCCGCTGCCCAGGTCGCCGCGCCGCCGGTGTCTTCCCGCCGCTCGTTCGTGGCGGAGGCGGTGCGGCTCAGCGGCCCGGCGGTGGTCACCATCGACACGGAGCGCACCGTGCTGGTGCAGCGCGGCTCCAGCCTGGAGGGGGTGCCGTTCATGGATCCGCTGCTGCGGCAGTTCTTCGGGCTGCCGCCGGCGGGGGCTGTTCCTCTCCCTCCGGCCCAGCGCACCGAGCGGGGCCAGGGCAGCGGGGTGCTGTACGACCCCTCTGGCCTGTTGCTCACCAATGCCCATGTGGTGGAGGGCAGCACCCGGGTGACCGTGGGCCTCAGCGACGGCCGCCGGGTGGAGGGCAAGGTGGTGGGGGCCGATCCGGTGACGGATCTGGCGGTGGTGCGCCTGGTGGGGGCTGGCCCCTGGCCCGTGGCGCCGCTGGGCAATTCCGACAACCTCCAAGTGGGGGAGTGGGTGATCGCCGTGGGCAACCCCTTCGGGCTGGATCAAACCGTGACCCTGGGCATCATCAGCAGCCTCAACCGCAACGCCGCCAAGCTCGGCATCACCGACAAGCGGTTGGAGCTGATCCAAACCGACGCCGCCATCAACCCCGGTAATTCCGGTGGCCCCTTGCTGGATGCCGACGGGGCCGTGGTGGGCATCAACACCCTGGTGCGTTCGGGCCCTGGCGCGGGTTTGGGTTTTGCGATCCCGATCAACCGGGCCCGCAGCATCGCCCAGCAGTTGGTGAGCACGGGCAGCGTGAGCCACGCCATGGTGGGGGTGGCCCTGGAGCCGGAACGGGACGCCAGTGGCGCCATGGTGCCGGGGGCCAAGGTGCGCAGCGTGATGCCCGGGGGGCCCGCGGAACGGGCCGGCATCCAGGCGGGTGATGTGATCACGGCGGTGGGCGATCAACCGGTGCGCGACCCGGCCCAACTCACCCAGTTGGTGGAGCGCAATGGCGTGGGCCGGCCCATGGCCGTGCGCATCCGCCGCTCCGGGCAGACGCTGCAGCTGCAGGTCACACCGGTGGAGCTGTCGAGCCTGGTGCGCCGGGCGGGCTAGATCGGGGCTTCATCCCCCTCCCGCAGCACCTCCACGCAGCGGGTCACGCAGTCGCCGTCATCGACGGAGCAGGAGGTGATGCACTCGAAGTAGGTGTTCACCGGGTCGTGGCCGCTGGCCCCCACCAGGGATGCGAAGGGGTCGGCATGGCCGGATGGCTGCTGCGGAACGGCACCCATGGCACTGCGGCGGAGATGATCTCAGCCTATGCACAATGTGCGTCTCCCCCAAGAACAATGAGTGCTCATGCCTAGGGGAGTGTGAAGTTGTTTGTGGGAGATCAGGCGGCGGAGGCCTTGCGGGCGGCCACTTTGGCGGCCTGTTTGTTCTGCTGTTTCTCCCGGTTGGCCTTGCGTTTGGCCTCCTGGGCCGCGGCCTGATGGGCGGCATCGGCGGCGGCGGCCTCTTCGTCCTTCTTCTCCCGGTAGTAGGCGTAATCGCCGCGGTAGAGCACCAGTTCCCCGTCGCGCAGTTCCACGATTTTGTTGGCCACCCGCGACACGAAGTAGCGGTCGTGGCTCACCACCAGGGCGGCCCCTTCGTATTCCATCAGCGCGTCTTCGAGCATCTGCTTGGCGGGGATGTCCAGGTGGTTGGTGGGTTCATCCAGCACCAGCAGGTTGCAGGGCATCAGCAACATCAGCGCCAGGGCCAGGCGGGCCTTTTCGCCGCCGCTGAGTTTGCCCACCTCTTTGAAGACGGCGTCGTTGCTGAAGCAGAAGCTGCCCAGTAGGGATCGCACCTGGGTTTGGGTCCAGTCCGGCACCGCCTCAAACAGGGTGTCGATCACGGTTTTGGACAGGTCGAGCGCCTCGGCCTGGTTCTGCTCGAAGTAGGCGGCGATCACGTTGTGCTCGCCGAGCACGGCCCGCCCCTCATCGGGGTGCTCGATCCCCATCACCAGCCGCAGCAGGGTGGATTTGCCGGCGCCGTTGGGGCCCACGAAGGCGATGCGGTCGCCCCGTTCCACCTCCAGGTTGGCCCCGAGAAACAGGATCTGATCGCCGTAGCTGTGGCTGAGCTCCTCGATCAGGGCAATCTGGCGACCGCTGCGGGGGGCGGGGGGAAACTGGAAGCGGGGGCCGCTGAGGCTCTCCACCGGCGCTTCGATCCGTTCCACTTTGTCGAGCAGCTTTTCGCGGCTCTTGGCCTGGGTGGAGCGGGTGGCGCTGGCGCGGAAGCGGTCGATGTAGGCCTGCTGGCTGGCCAATTCCTTTTGCTGCCGGTCGAAGGCGGCCTGGCTGGCTTCGCGCTCGAGGGCCTTCTGCTCCAGGTGCTGGCTGTAGTTGCCCAGGTAGCTGCGGGAGATGCCCCGCTCGGTTTCCACGATCTGGTTGCAGACCCGATCCAGGAAGGCCCGGTCGTGGCTGATCACCACCAGTGGGCAGGTTTGGCCGATCAGGTAATCCTCCAGCCATTGGATGGTCTCCACATCCAGGTGGTTGGTGGGCTCGTCGAGCAGCAGCAGATCCGGCTCCTGCAACAGCACCTTGCCCAGGGCGATGCGCATCTGCCAGCCGCCGGAGTAATCGCCCACCAGCTGTTCGGCCCCCTCGGGGCTGAAGCCGATGGTGGGCAGCAGCTTGTCGATGCGGGCATCGAGTTCGTAGCCGTGCAGGCTTTCGAAGCGGCTCTGCAGCCCCCCCAGTTCGTGGATCAGCGCGTCGAGGTGGTCGGGGTCGTTGGCGGCCCGCTCGGAGCCCATCTCCTCCTCCACCTGCCGCTGGCGGTTGAGCACCTCGGCCGCCTCTCCGAAGGCCTGGAACAGCTCCTGGCGCACCGTGCGCTCCAGGTCGACGTCGAACTCCTGCTGCAAGTACACGATGCGGGGGTTGCCCTGCTTCACCACCTGGCCGGAGCTGGGTTCCTCCATCCCGGCGATGATCCGCAGCTGGGTGGATTTGCCGGCGCCGTTCACCCCCACCAGGCCGATGCGGTCGCCCGGCTTCACCTCCCAGGTGACATCCCGCAGCACCTCGCCGGTGGGATAGATCTTGGAAACGCTTTCGAGGCGGAGCACAGGCGAGTGGAGCAGGGGGCGCCGGATTGGGCGCAGGGGCCCGCAGGCCTGCATCATCTCCCCCCGCCCGTTCAGCCGGCAGACTGGGCCCAGCCCGCAGCGGCCGCGCGCCATGGTGAAGCGACTGGAACAGGTGGCGGCGCTGGTGGTGGCGGCCGGTTTGGCGATCGTGAGCTACTGGCTGTTCTTCAGCTGGATGGGCCAGGACCGCCGCCCCCGCCGCACCGCCGTGCCGCTGCCCCTAGAGACCGCCTCGGGCCTTCAGCAGCCACTGCTTGGTGTCGGCATCGTCGACGCTGGCCAGGTGGGCCTTCACCTCATCGCGGCTCACCGGCAGCCCCCAGCTGTTGCCCAGGTCGCAGATGCGGCTGAGGGTGCCTGAGGGATCTTGCAGGGCCTGGCGGAACAGCTCCTGGGTGAGGTTGTGGTCGCTGCGGATGCGCTCGTAGAGAGCGGGAGCATTGCCGGCGCTCATGGGTCTGCGGGGCCAATGCCCTTCACCCTATGGAGCGCTCCGCCCCCTGGCCGCGCTTCGTGGTGGAAGTTGACCTGCGGGTTGGGCGCACACCCCCAGCACCGCCGCCTGGCGGGCGCCGGTGACCGCCGGCAGCGACCCGGGCACCCCCAGGGAGTGCCACCAGGCCAGCAGGGCGAAGGCGAGGGCTTCGCGGTCGCTGTCGCCGATGCCCAGCTCCGCCAAGGGCCGCACCCGCAGGCCGCGGCAGCGGCGGCGCAGCTCCCCCATCAGCAGCCGGTTGCGGGCACCGCCGCCGGCCACCAGCAGCTCCAGGGGGGCTGCGGTGCCGCGGGCCAGGTCTTGGGCCACCACCGCGGCCGTGAAGGCGGTGAGGCTGGCCAGGGCATCCGCCGGCTCCAGCGGCGCACCTCCACGGGCATCGGCCTCCAGCTCCGCCAACCGCCGCTCCAGATCCGCCTGCCCGAACAGTTCACGCCCCGTGGATTTGGGGGGTGGCTGCTGCAGGTAGGGCTCCTGCAGCCAGTGCTGGAGCATGCGTTCGTTGATGCGGCCGCGGCTGGCCCAGGCGCCGCCGGCATCGAAGCGCTGCTCGCCGTGGCTCATCCGCTGCACCGCCAGGTCGAGCAGGGTGTTGGCGGGGCCGCAGTCCCAACCCAGCACCGGTTGCCGGCGGTCGGGCCCGCTGGCCGGAGGCAGCAGCGTGAGGTTGGCGATGCCCCCCAGGTTGAGCAGGGCGCGCCAGCCGCCGATGGCGGGCAGCAGCGCCGCATCGGCCGGTGGCACCAGCGGTGCCCCCTGGCCCCCCAGGGCCAGATCGGCGGCGCGGAAATCGAACACCACCGGCTTTCCCAGCAGCGATGCCAGCCGGGGCCCCTGCAGCAGTTGCCAGCTGTTGCCGCTGCGCTCGCTGTTGGCCGGGCGATGCCAGAGGGTCTGGCCGTGGCAGCCCACCAGGGCGGCCTGGCCCGTGGGATCGCAGGCGCGGGCCGCGGCGGCCTGCTGCTCGGTGATCGCCTCGCCTAGCTCCAGCAGCTCGGAGGCGCTGCAGAGGCGGCCCTGCCCGATGGCGGTGAGCTGCCGCTGCAGATCGGCCGGGTAGGGGTGGCTGGCGCGGCTGAGCAGCCGCCAGCGGGGCCGCCGGGCGGGCCCGCGGAAGTCGGCGAGCACCGCGTCAACGCCATCGGCGCTGGTGCCGCTCATCAGACCCAACACCCGCATGGCTGGCGAGCCTCAGTGGCTCACTTGTTGGGCTGGGGGGTCATGCGCAGGTAGGGCTTGATCTCGGTGACGCCCTTGGGGAACTTGTTGCGGGCCTCGTCGGTGGGGATCGAGGGCACCACCACGCAGTCGTCGCCGTCCTTCCAGTTCACCGGTGTGGCCACCTGGTGGTGGTCGGTGAGTTGGAGGGAGTCGATCACCCGCAGGATCTCCTGGAAGTTGCGGCCGGTGCTGGCGGGGTAGGTGATCTGCAGGCGCAGCTTTTTGTTGGGGTCGATGATGAACACCGACCGCACCGTGAGGTTGTTGAGCGAATTGGGGTGGATCATCCCGTAGAGATCGCTCACCTTTTTGTCTTCATCGGCGAGGATCGGGTAGTCGACCGTGGTGTTCTGCGTCTCGTTGATGTCGCAGATCCAGCCGCCGTGGCTCTCGGCGGAATCCACGCTGAGGGCAATGGTTTTGACGTTGCGCTTCTCCCATTCGGAGCGCAGGCGCGACACCTCACCCAGCTCGGTGGTGCACACCGGGGTGTAATCGGCGGGGTGGGAGAACAGCACCACCCAGCTGTTGCCGGCGAAGTCGTAGAGGTTGATCGGACCCAGCTGGGAGTTCTGGGTGAAATCGGGCACGGTGTCGCCCAGTTGCAGCGCCATGGCGCGGGGGAGGAAGGAGGCCAGATGTTGACATAGCCAGCCCGCCGATTGACGTCAACCGCCGGTGGTGCCGGGCACATCGGTGTGGCTGAACAGCCAGTGGCGCAGATGCTCGAGCCCCAGGCCGGCCGTGGCGGACACGAACAAGCTCTCCGGATCCAGGGCCTTGGCCTGCTCCAGGGCTTCGCTGGCACAGCGGTCGATCTGGTTGGCGATCAGATGCCGTGGCGCTGTGCTGTCGAGCTCGTCGAGGATGGCGTGCACGGTGCGCAGCTGTTCGCACCAGCCGGGATCGGAGAGGTCCACCACCAACAGCAACCGATCCGCCTCCAGGGTTTCCTCGAGGGTGGAGCGGAAGGCCTCCACCAACGGCGGCGGCAGGTCGCGGATGAACCCCACCGTGTCGGTGAGCAAGAGGGTTTGGGGCGGCCCGCCCGCGGGGCTGGGGCTCACCAGCCGCCGCGTCGTGGGGTCGAGGGTGGCGAACAGTTGATTGGCCGCCAGCACAGCGCGGCCCGCCTGCGGTTTGCACAGCGCATTGAGCAGGGAGCTCTTGCCCGCGTTGGTGTAGCCCACCAGGGCAAAGCGCCGCTGGCCTGAGCGGCCGCTGCGCAGGCGGGCCCGGTGCTGCCCCAGCTTCTGCACGTCGCGCTGCAGTTTGTCGATGCGCCGGGCGATGGCGCGGCGATCCTTTTCCAGTTGGGTTTCCCCGGGGCCGCGGGTGCCGATGCCACCCCCCTGGCGCGACAGGCTCAGGCCGCGCCCCACCAGCCGCGGCAACCGATAGCGCAGTTGGGCCAGCTCCACCTGCAACCGGCCGGCACCGCTGGCGGCCCGCTGGGCAAAGATGTCGAGAATCAGTTCGCTGCGGTCGCTCACGGGCCGGTCGAGCACCCGTTCCAGGTTGCGGGCCTGGGCGGGGGTGAGTTCCCGGTCGGTGACCACGAGCGATGCCTCCACCCGGCGGGCCTCCAGGGCCGCCTCCCGCAGTTTTCCCTCCCCCCAGAGGGCCTGGGCGGTGCTGGCGGAGTGCCGTTGCAGCACCAGACCCACCGGTTGGCCGCCGGCGCTGCGCACCAGCCCCTCCAGCTCAGCCACCTGCCGCCGGGCCTCCTCCGCATCGGCGGGGCTGAGGGCCAGCAACAGCACCCGTTCCGCACCGCCGGTTTGGCGGGGCTGGCCGCCCGTGGATTCGGGCCGCACCGGCGCCGCCAGCTCGCACAGGTCCGCCAGCTCCCCCGGCTGCCACAGCTGCCAGGGGGTGTCGCTGGCGGTGCCCGGCACAAAACAAGCGGCGGGCCATTGGCCGCCGGCCCCGGGTTCATGGGGGTAGCGCAACCACTGCTGCGGCTGCAAATCCAGCCCCACCACCGCTTCGCTGCCGGTGGGTTCCAGCTGGCGACGGCCCCCCACGCAGGTGATCAATCGCAGGTCGCTGCCCTGGCGGCGTGGCCCGCCGGGCAACCGCTCCAGCAGCCGCCCCGATTGCTCAAGGGGGCCCACCCACAGCAGCCGGCAGAGGCCGCGGCCGTCGACCACCAGGCTGAGGGGCAGCTCCAACTCCTCGCTTTCGGCCGCCAGGCGCTGCAGGGCCAGCAGATCAGCACCCCCCTGCTCCGGGTGACGCCGGTGGCTGAGCCGCTCCAGGCGCCGGATCTGCGACGGCCGCAGGCCGGCGGTGCGCCCCAGCAGCACCGATTGCTTCAAGGGGTGCCCGCCGGTTTGGGGCGCCGGATCAGCAGGCAGCGCAAACCGGCGGCGCGGGCGCCGGTTTCATCCTCAGGGCTGTCGCCGATGTGCCAAGCCGCCTCGGGGGGGAGTTGCAGCAGCTCCAGGGCCCGTTGGAACGGCCGTGGATCGGGCTTGGCGGCCCCCACCTGGGAGGACACCACCACCGCCTCAAACCAGGGGGCCAGCCCCAGGACCTCCAGCAGGGGCAGCAGCCGCTGGTCGAAGTTGCTCACCACCGCCAAGCGCAGGCCGCGGTCGCTCCAGCGCTGCAGATGCTCCGCCACGTCGGCGTACACCAGCCAGGGGTCTGGGCCGGCGAAATGGGCGAACAGCTCGGGCCCCAGCTGCGGCGGCAGCGGCTCTTGGTGCCCGCAGGCCCCCAGGCAGGCGGCGATCAGGTTGGTCCACCAGTGCTGTTCCGCCTGCAGCAGCGCATCCCCCTCCAGCCCTGGGAAGGCCAGCGGTGGCGCCGCCCGGAACAGCTTCGGGAACACGGCGTCGATGGCGCTGGCTTCCACGCTGATGCCGTGCCGCTCGGCCAGGGCGGCGTAGCTGGTGCCCACGGATTGGCGCAGCCCGATCAGGGTGCCCATGGCATCCAGCAACAGGCCCTGGGGTGCGGTGATGGGGGTCATGGCGGCGGGCTCCACCCTGATTCAAGCGACCCGTGCCCTACAGCCATTCCGCCAGCCAGCCACCGGCCACCTTGAGCTGATGCTGGAGGCCGGGCAACCGGGCCAGGTAGGCCAGGCGCCGCAGTTGAAAGGCCGCCGGTCCAGCCAGGGTCATCCCCATGCCGGTGAGGGTGGCTTGGCCGATGCCCAACCCCAGCATTTCCCCCAGGTCGTTCCACACAAAGGGCTGCAGCGGCTCCCCCTGCCGCAGCCGCAGCAGGTTGGCCGCCACGTGGGTGGCCTGTTGGTAGGCCACCTGGGCCGTGGCCGGATTGAGGCTGCCCGCATCGGGGTCGCCGCTGGTGTCGGCGTCGGCCTGCAGCGAGCGGGCGGCATCACCGATGGCGAACAGGTCGCCGGCACCCACCACCTGCAGCTGCGGGTCCACCCGCAGGCGCCCCCGGGGATCCAGGGGCAGGGGGGGCTCCATGTCTGGCACGCTGCCCCCGACGCCACCGGTCCAGACCACCGCCTCGCAGCTGAGGGTGTCGCGTCCCCCGGGGGCCTCCAGGTGGATGGCGCTCGCCTCCACGGCCAGCACGCGGGTGCCGCAGCGCAGGCGCACATCGCGCTGCAGCAGGGCCGTGCGGGCCTGGTCGCGGTTGAAGGCCTTCGATCCCGGCAGCAGATCAGGCCCCTGCTCGATCAGCTCAATCACCGCTGAGCCCGCCAGCAGGTCGGCCACTTTGCAGGCCAGTTCCACGCCACTGGCCCCGGCACCCACAATCACCAGCCGTTGCAGGGGGCGGCTGCGCAGCCGCAGCCGCTCGATCAGCCCCTGAAGCCGATCAACATCCGCCAGGCTGCGGAACCCGAGGCTGAACTCCGCCACCCCTGGAATGCCGTAGGTGAGGCTGCGGCCACCGGTGGCCACCACCAGTTGGCTGTAGCGGAGGCGCTGGCCGCCGTCGGTGAGGAGGCTGTGGTCGCTGCAGTCGATCTGCTGCACCCGCTGCTGCAGCCAGGCCACACCGCTGCCGGCCAGCAGGGTGCTGTAGCGGGGCGCGATTTCCCAGCGCCGCAGCTCGCCACTGAGGCACTCGTACAGCAGGGGCAGAAACAGAAAACGCTCCTGCGGTTCGATCAGCAGCACCGGTGGCGCGCCGTTGCCGCGGGCCAGTTCAAGGGCGGTGCTGAGGCCGCCGAATCCGCCCCCTACCACCACCACGGGTGCTTGCTCGGCCTGGGCTGGCGGCACGGTTCGGCGCTGGGGAGGGTGTTGCGCGAACCCTAACCAGAGGTGCCCGCCCGCCAGGGTGGTGACAGCTGCATTGGAAGATGGGGGCCATGACCTCCACGGCCGCCGCCCTCGACCCCGCCCAGGCTTGCGCCGAGCTCGACCAGCTCGATGCGCTTGGACGCCTGCGCTGGGGCCAGCAGCGCTTCGGCGATGGCTTTGCCCTCACCACCAGCTTCGGGATCCAGGCGGCGGTGTCGCTGCACCTGGTGAGCCAGCTCGAGGCCCCCGTGCGGGTGATCTGGGTGGACACGGGCTATCTCCCCGCCGAGACCTACCAGTACGCCGACCGCTTGATCCGCCTGCTGGGTTTGCAGGTGCATGTAGCCCAGGCCCAGATGAGCCCGGCCCGCATGGAGGCCCTGCACGGCAAGTTGTGGGAAACGGGCCAGGTCGACGACCTCGAGACCTACCACCGCATTCGCAAGGTGGAGCCGCTGGATCGGGCCCTGGAGGATCTGCAGGTGACCTGCTGGGCCAGTGGTGTGCGGGGCAAGCAGACCGACCACCGCCGCACGATGCAACCGTTGCAGCAGGTGCGCGGTCGCTGGGCGCTGCGGCCCCTGCTGGATTGGGGCAACCGCGAGGTGTACTACTACATGCAGGAGCACAACCTGCCCCAGCACCCGCTGTTTGAGCAGGGGTATTCCACCGTGGGGGATTGGCACTCCAGCGCCCCCGACGACGGCAGCGTCAGCGGCCGCGCCACCCGCTTCGGTGGCCTCAAGCAGGAGTGCGGCATTCACCTGCCGGGGATGGCCGGCGAGGGCATCTGAATGGCGCAGCTGTTGCTGGTGGGCAACAGCCGCTGGCACTGGGCGGACCTCGCGGATGGGGCCTGGCGCAGCTGGCACACGGCCCCACCGGCCCCGGGACAGGCGCCCGCCTGGGGTCCGCTGCGGGCCTGGGCCGCCGTGGGGGCGCTGCCGGAGGGCTGTCATCCCCCTGCTGATCGCCGCATCGGTTTGGAGCAGGTGCCCCTGCGGGAGGTGCCCCCCTGGCTGGGCATGGATCGCGCCCTGGTGGGCTGGGGGGCCTGGCGTGCCCACGGCAGGTCGGCGTTGGTGGCGGATGCCGGCACGGCCTTGAGCCTCACCTGGGTGGATGGCGAGGGCCGCTTCCGCGGCGGCCGCATCAGCGCCGGCGTGGCCCTGCAGCGATCAAGCTTGGCTGCGGCCACCGCCCTGTTGCCGCCGGCCCAGCCGCCTGGTGCCGCCAGCGGCTGGGCCGCCGCTGACCCTTGGCCCCTGCAGACCGAACAGGCCCTGCAGCAGGGCTGTGCACGGGCCACCGCCGCTGCCATTGCCCTGGCCTGGCGGGAGCTGGGCCTGCTGCATCCGGATGGGCGCCGGCGGTTGTGGCTCACCGGCGGCGATGGGGATGGCCTGGAGCCGCTGCTGCGGGAGCAGGGCATGTCCTTGGAGCTGGCGCCGGATCTGGCGTTGCAGGCCCTGGCGGCGTTGCCGGCGGTGGGCCTGCTCAGCTGAGGGCCGATCAGCTCAGGGCCAGGTCGCTGAGGATGTCGTCGGCCATGGTGTCGGCCTTCACCTTGAGGTAGGCCCGCTCGATGCGCCCCTCGCCATCCACCACAAAGGTGTGGCGCATCATCCCCATGTATTCGCGGCCCATGAATTTCTTGAGGCCGTAGCTGCCGTAGCTCTCGGCCACCGGGCAAGGCTCGGCGTCGGTGAGCAAGGTGAAGGGCAGGTTGTACTTGGCGATGAATTTGCCGTGGCTGGTGGCGCCGTCTTTGCTGATGCCCAGCACCGTGATGCCGTGCTGCTCGAATCGGCTCCACTGATCACGGAAGTTGCAGGCCTCTTTGGTGCAGCCTGGGGTGTCGTCCTTGGGATAGAAGTAGATCACCACACGCCCGCCCTTGAACCCACTGAGGCTCACGGGAGTGCCGTTTTGATCGGGGAGGGTGAAGTCCGGGGCAATGTCGCCGATCTGCAGGGCCATGGAACGGGGGCGCCGTGGGTGAGTGCTCGGGCCGGAGCCTAAAGGCGGGGCCGCGGCTGTGGTTGGAGCCCCTCCAGACGCAGCTGGCGCCCGTGCTGTCGGAGCAGGAGCAGCGTTGGTGTGCCGCCCTGCCCGAGGCGCTGCAGCAGCGCTACAGCTGTAGCCGCAGCCAGATGAGGCGCCGCCTGGCGGAGGTGCTGCAGTGCTTGCCCGGGGCGGTGCCCCTGCACAGCCCTCCGGGCCAGCCCCCACGGCTGGAGGCGGGGTTCGGCCATGTGAGCCTCAGCCACAGCCGTGGTCAGCTGCTGCTGGGCTGGTCGCCCTGGCCCATCGGCGTGGATCTGGAGTGGGCCGAGCGGCCCCTGCTGGCGGCGGCGGTGGCCCGCCGCTTTTTCCCCGATGCCGAATGGCAGCGGCTCCAAGGGCTGCCGGAGGCCCACCTGCAGCCGGCGGTGTTGGCCAGCTGGGTGCGCAAGGAGGCGGCCATCAAGTGGCATCAGGGCAGCATTGCGCAGGATTTGCGCCATTGGCTGTGGGATGACAACCGCGGCGAGCTGCTGCATCTCCAACGGGGATGGCGCCCGAGCTCTGCCCTACGCCTGCATGACGGTTGGTGCTGTGCCGTGGTGGGTGACGCGGCTGAGCAGGGGTTCTGGGCCTAGGGTCCGCCCACGTTCCGCCGCCGTGATCGATGCCGATCGCCCTGCGTCTGAGTGTGGTGTCGATGCTGGGGTTGCTGGGGCTCGCGGGTCTGGTGCAGTTGCCCTTGGCCCCTCCCCTGGCCACCCGCACCGGCGCCGCCACCGATCGGGTGTTGGCGGATCTGGCGAGTCAGGAGAGCCAGCAGGATGCCCGCTCCCGCGCCACGGAGGTGCTGGGCCGCTTTGTGGGCGGTGAGATCACCCGCTATTTCTGGGGCGGTTTCACGGGTTACCTGGATGTGCTCGGGCTGGAGGCCCCGGAGGACATGCAAGCCCGCATCAGCGAAGCGCCGCAGCAGGTGCAGCTGCTGCTGACCCCGCGCGACGGCGGCGAACGCTATGTGGCTCTGGTGCAGGCTGACGACAGCATCCCCCGTGGGGTGGCCTGCCGTGGTGCCGGTGCCCCTGGCCCGTTCAGCCGCCGCGGGGATCAGCTGCAGTGCCCGCCTGGCTGGAGGCCCCTGGAGCTGCGCAATGCCGGCACGGGCCGCCGCGGCTGATTCTTAAAACAACCTGGAGTTGGCTCTCCCTGAACGGTTGGCATCGCCATACCGGAAGAGTCGTCCTCTGCACAACCATGCGCAAGGCCCTTCTCCCCTTGGCTGGTGCCGGCCTCCTGCTGGCTGGTCTCTCGGCCCAGGCCATCCCTCAGTCGCCCGGTTTCATCCAAACCAACGGCGGCGTCACCTTCGGGAGCCCCACCTTCATCAATCCCTCGCTGCCCACCCAGACCGCTCGCACGGTGAGCAATGGCGCGGTGCGCTCCAACACCCTGCTGCCCCTGGGTGGCACGGCTGTGATCGACAACCACGTGCCCGGTGACCTCAAGGATCTGTCCGGCTGGTCGCGCGATGAGCTGCAGGCTGGCCTGCAGAAGGAATACGACGTGGACGTGGCCGCGGTGGCCCGTTTCCTCTATTCCCCCCAGGGTGAGCGGTTCCTGAAGGACAGCATCCAACAGAACAACTACACCCCCTATTACAGCCAGCAGAACAGCCTCCAGGCTGTGCGTGGCGCCATCATCCTCGACTCCGCTGACGGCAAGCTGTCCAGCTACGGGATGATGGCCAAGCTGCCCACCGACCAGCGCCTGCAGGGTGCCATGAAGGTGTGCGATGCCAACGACGCCTCCAACAGCCAGCGGGCCACCTCGCTGCTGAGCTGGTACATGAACACCCCCGCCTGCATCCAGGCCTACACCGCTGAAGCCCCGGCTCCGGCCAAGGCTGCTCCGGTGCGCGGTCTGTGGTGATGGTTGGGTGAAGCATCACCCCCCTGAGCCCTCGGGCTCAGGGCATTGGCCCCGGCTTTGCCGGGGCTTTTTGCTGGCGGCGCTGGGAGCGCCGGCTCAGCAGCAGGGCATGGTCGAGCCGCTGCGGCAGGGGATGCCCGCACAGTGGCCGCAGGCCCCCATGGAGTTGTTGGATCTGCCGCTTGTTCAGCAGGTGGCTCAGCTGCTGCCGGTAGGGGGCCTTCGGCGCCAACCACCGCTCCAGCAGCTCGTTGCTCAAGGTGAGCTCGAGCTGCTCGGGCCAGTGCTCCCAGGTGGGGGTGTGCCATCCCTGGGCGATGAGCTCCTGCTCCAAGGCCGATGGCTCCGGTGGGGTCGCCAACCACTCGGGCTCCACCGCCGCCACCGGCTTCAGCAGCTCCCGCAGATCCGCCGGCAAACCCGGCAGCGCCAACAACGCCATGGCGGGCCCCAGGGCCGGTTGGCTGAACAGCAACCGCAGCTGGGCCTCGGCTGCCGCCAGGGCGCTGAGGGCTTGGAGGTGGCGCTGGCGCTGCGGTGGATCGAGCTGGCGAAACGGGTGGCGGCCGGCGATCCATTCAAACTGGTGCCCCGGCTCGAGGTGCTGCACCAGCTCGGGGAGCGGGTCGAGCATCAGCTCCGGCCGCCCGATGCTGTCGAGCACCTGCAGCTGGGCCTCCAACCGCAGGCGGTCGTCGGCCGAGGCGGCCTGGATCAGCACCCCACCCTCCGGGCAGTGCTCCAGGGGGTCGAGGGCCCAGAGCAGGGAGCGGGCCTCGAGCACCAGCACCCGCTGGTGGCGTTGCCATGGGGCGTCGTGCCAAAGCCGTTGACGCAGGTGGTCGAGCCGCTCGCCTTCCATGGCTAGTTGCCGCTGCAGCCATGGCCCCAGGCCCGGCTCATCGGGGCCGCTGCTGAGCACCTCCCCCCATTCGGCGTCGTGTTCGGCCGCGGCGGCCAGTTGGGCGGCCCGCCGCCGCTGCAGCTGTTGGCGGCGCTCACCCTCCCACCCCAGGCGTCCCGGTTGCCAGAACACCTGCCCCTGCAGGGCCGTGGGCAGGTATTGCTGGGCCACCCAGTGCTCGGCGTAGGCGTGGGGGTAGCGGTAGCCCACCCCATCGCCGAAGGCCTTGCCATCGCGGTTGGCAT
>CAWUND010000011.1:0-15389 GCA_963923815.1 uncultured bacterium | reverse complement strand
CACGACCACGACCACCACGATCACGACCACCACGACCACACCCATGTGGCAATGCAGTCGGCGGTGTTGCGGTGGGCTGGACCCGTCGAGCGCGGCCAGCTCGAGGTCGTGTTGCCGCGGTTGATCGCCGACCACCAGCTGCTGCGCCTCAAGGGGCGCGCCTGGCTTGCCGGCAAACCCCATCCCCTGCAGATCCAGGCGGTGGGGCCGCGACTGGAGTGTTGGTTCGACCCGGTGACCCGCAGCGGCAGCGATCCGGAGCAGGGTCTGCAGCTGGTGGCCTTGGGGCTGCAGGTGTCCGCGCCAGCTTTGCAACAGCAACTGGAGGACGCCCTCAGGGCCCCGTCAGGGGGGATGGCGGTTTAGTCGAGGGGCAGGTCGCCCTTGGCGCAGATGCCATCCCAACAGAGGGTGCGCGGCTCCCTCCAAATGGGCTGCACCGCCCGTTGGGCCCCGGCCCCATCGCGCATCGTGATGCTGCCGCGGCCATCGCTGCGAAACTCCAGCCGTTGGGCCTGCACCTGCAGCCACCAGTGCTCCCCAAAGCGCTGGATGGTCATGGTGCAGGGGCTCCAGGCCCCAGACCCGATGCGGCATTCCAGGGGCACCGTGAGGGCGGCCTGCGCCACCGCCGCCGCCCCAGGGCCCAACAGGCATCCCAGGGTCAACCAGGGTCCAAGGCGAACGAGCGCTGGCAACGGAGGGCCGCAACGGCGGGGCTTCCTCCAACTTGACCAGCCCGGTGGCCGCCGTCAGCCGGCCTGCCAAGATTTAACAATCCTCGTGGAGCGCAGGTGCCCGTCTACTCCGCCCGTGTGCTGGTCTCATTGCGGCCATCGGTGCTCGATCCGGCCGGAGAGGCCACCCGAGCCGCCGCCGCCCGTCTTGGGGTCACCGGGCTGAGCACCCTGCGCATCGGCAAGGCGGTCGAGGTGGAGCTGGAGGCCCCCGATGCCGAGGCCGCACGGGCCCAACTCGAGTTGCTCAGCGATCGGCTGTTGGCCAATCCGGTGATTGAGAATTGGACCCTGGAGCTCAAGGGTGACAGCGCCGCAGGAGCCTGAGCCATGACCCTCGGTGTGGTGGTGTTTCCCGGCTCCAACTGTGACCGGGATGTGCAGTGGGCTGCCCAGGGTTGCCTGGGCATCGAGACCCGCTTCCTCTGGCATGAGCAGCGTGACCTCAGTGGTCTGGATGCCGTGGTGATTCCAGGGGGCTTCAGCTACGGCGATTACCTGCGCTGCGGCGCCATTGCACGCTTTGCACCCGTGTTGGAGGAGGTGAAGGCCTTCGCTGAACGCGGGGGGCGGGTGCTGGGCATTTGCAACGGGTTCCAGGTGCTCACCGAAATGGGCTTGCTGCCCGGCGCCCTCACCCGCAACCAACACCTGCATTTCCTCTGCGAACCGGCCGAGTTGCAGGTGGAGCCTGGCCGCTGTGCCTGGCTGCAGGGGTATTCGAGCGGCCAACGGGTCACCTTCCCCATTGCCCACGGGGAAGGCCGTTACCAAGCCGATGCGGCGTTGCTGCAGCAGTTGGAGCAAAACGGCCAGGTGGTGCTGCGCTACAGCCGCAACCCCAATGGATCGGTCGGTGATGTGGCCGGCCTCACCAATGCCCAGGGCAATGTGTTGGGCCTGATGCCCCACCCGGAACGGGCCTGTGACCCGGCCACCGGCGGTGTGGATGGGCGTGCCCTGCTGGCGACCCTGCTGGGCTAGGGGCACAAAAAAAGGGCCCCAGTGGGCCCTTGGTGAGGTGAGGCTGTGATGAGGCCGTTCTCAGTTGACGGCGGCGAAGAACTCCTTGCTCTTCACGGGGTCGGGGTTCATGGTCTTTTCGCCGGGGGTCCAGTTGGCCGGGCACACCTCATCGGGGTGGTTGCGGATGTGCTGGAACGCCTGCAGCAGGCGCAGGGTCTCGTCGACGCTGCGGCCCACGGGCAGGTTGTTGATGGTGGACTGCATGATCACACCATCGGGATCGATGATGAACAGGCCGCGCAGGGCCACGCCGGCGTCTTCATCGAGCACCTCGTAGGCGCGGGCGATGTCCTTCTTCAGGTCGGCCACCAGGGGGTAGGAGATGTCGCCAAGGCCGCCGCTCTTGCGGTCGGTTTGCACCCAGGCCAGGTGGGAGAACTGGCTGTCCACGGAGACGCCCAGCACTTCGCAGTTGCGGCTGGAGAACTCGCTGTAGCGATCGGAGAAGGCGGTGATCTCCGTGGGGCACACGAAGGTGAAGTCCAGCGGATAGAAGAACAGCACCACGTACTTGCCGCGGTAGGAGGAGAGGGTCACCTCCTTGAATTCCTGGTCCACCACAGCGGTGGCGGTGAAATCAGGAGCTTGCAGACCGACGAGCCTGGACATAGTCACAGAAGAGGGTGATCAGGCGGCGTGGAGACGGACGGTGCGCACCAAAACCGGGACATCCGGATGGCTAAGACGTACTCGTTCCGACTACCAGTTGCACTGCTACAACTTATCACGCTTTGAAGGCCGTCGGTCGCCATAGGCTTACCCAACACGAAAGCCATCGCCACCGATGTCCTGGGACCCGTCCCTGCTGCGCAAATACACCCTCACCAGCCACTTTCGCCTGCTGAATCAGGTGCGCAGTGAACTGCGGGAACAGCCCATCCAGCGTCCCCTCAGCGGCAGCCGTCCGGAACCCACCTCCCGCCGGGCCGTGGCCAGCCGCTCCGGGGATAGCAACGGACGCCGCCGCTCCTCCGGCCGCTCGACGCAGGGCAGCACCCCAGTGGGCATCGCCCCCGCCCCTGCCGCCAGCGTGGCGGAGACCAGCTTTGATCCGATCGTGTTGGTGCCGGTGATCACCGACGCCTTCGACGCCCATTCCTGAAAAAAAAGCCCCGCGGTTGCGGGGCTGAAGGGAACACACGATGGCTCGGGGGAGACTTGAACTCCCGACCTTGGGGTTATGAATCCCACGCTCTAACCAGCTGAGCTACCGAGCCGCGGTAAGGGGATTGTAGAGGACGGACCCCGCCGGAACGCTCCGTTTCAGGCGCGAGGCGGCAGGAATTGCAGGGGGTTCATGGCCCCGCGCCCCGGGGGCAGAATTTCGAAATGGAGGTGGGGGCCGGTGCTGCGGCCCGTGCTGCCCATCAGTGAAATCACGCTGCCCTGGTTCACCTGATCGCCGGGACGCACCAGGATGCGGCTGTTGTGGGCATAGCGGCTGAGGGAGCCGTCGGCGTGCCGCACCTCCACCAGATAGCCATACCCACCGTCATTCCAGCCGGCGGAGACCACCTGACCGGCCCGGGCCGCCATCACCGGGGTACCCACGTTGTTGGCGATGTCGATGCCCTTGTGCATCCGGCCCCAGCGCCAGCCATAGCCCGAGGAGAACACGCCTTGGGTGGGCCAGATCCAGCCGGTGTCGGCAAACGGTTGGCCCCCTCCAAACCCGGAGCCGCCCTCACCGAGGCCGAAATCGGGGCTGTCGGGCCAACTGAGGCCGCCGGACCCCACGGGCTTGAGGCCCAGTAGCAGGCGGCTCCGGCCTGGGGACGACTGGGCAAGGCGAATTTGGGTGCCCACCACCAGGCGGGCTGCCCGCAGCCCCGGGTTGAGCTGCAGCAATTCGCTGATGCTGAGGTTGTAGCGCTGGGCGATCTTGATCAGGCTGTCGCCGAAGCGCACGCGGCCCGGTTCCTGCGGTTCCGGGGGGGCGGCGAGGGGCGGCGTGCGTCGCAGTTCGCTGGTGTCAATGCCGGCCAGCTGTTTCGCCTGTTTGATGGATTGGCTGGGCAGCACCAACCAATCGCCGCTGTTGAAGCGGTGATCTTCGTCAACGTCGTTGAGCCGGGCCAGCTTCGATTCGTCTTGGGCCAGCTGGGAGGCCAAGTCTTCCAGGCTGACGCTGTGGCGCACCTTCACCCAGAGGCGATCCGTCGCCGGGGGGAGGGCTGCAATCCAGGTGTCCGAAGCCAACGGCACCGAACGGGAATCAGCCAGCGAGGGGATGACCGCCGTGCCGGCGACCGCGAGGGCCGCTGTGCTGGCAAGGGTGGTCAAACCAAAGTGGACAGGCTTCATGCAGTTTGGCCAAAGGTCAAAACCCGGTGGAGAAGCCAACATCCCCGGGTCGGCACGACAGTAACGGCTCGACCACAGCCCGGCAAGTCGCCGTGGTCACTCTTTTGGTTGACCAAAGGAAAAAAACCTGTGTTACCTGCCCTGGAGCTGCCGCAGAGCTTCGAACAACACCACCCCGACGGCGGTGGCCAGGTTCAAGCTGCGCACCCCACCGCCGTGGTCCACGCTGCCCGCCATCGGGATCATCAGGCGCGCATCCGCCTGCGCCAGCACGGCGTCCGGCAGGCCAGAGGTTTCACGCCCAAACAGCAGCCAATCGTCATGGCGGTAGCGCAGGGCCGTGTAGGGCTCGCTGGCGTGGCGGCTCAGGGCCAGCAAGCGGCCCCCTCGCTGGCGGTGCTGGGCCACAAAGGCCTCCCAGTTGCTGTGGCGATGGAGGTCGACCCAAGGCCAATAGTCGAGGCCAGCTCGCCGCACGGTTCGATCGCTGATCTCAAAGCCCAGCGGCTCCACCAGGTGCAACTCCGTGCAGGTGGCAGCGCAGGTGCGGGCCACGTTGCCGGTGTTCGGCGGAATTTCCGGTTGGAACAGCACCAGGCGAGGCATCTCAGGGCTGGGGCACCGCTTGGCCCAACTGCATGAGATCGATGGCGCGGCCCGCCACCACCAGCCAAGCCCCGGAAGCCTGGGCCATCAACGCCTGTTGGAGGGCACCGAGTCGATCGCGAAACAAACCGCCAATCGCCGTGGGTGGCACCACCCCCCAACCGGTCTCCTCCACCACCAACAGCACCGGCGGCCCCGGCCGCTGCAGCACCGCCTGCAGCTCGCGGCAACGCCCCTGCCAGCACGACGCATCCTCCTCCAGGTGCCAGGCCAACCAACTCCCGAGGGAATCGATCAGCAGCACGTGCTCCGCCTGGGGGTGCTGGGGGTCGAGCCGTTCCTCGAGAGCCATCTGCAGTTCCGGGCCTGCCTCAAGGCAATCCCAGTGGGCCGGACGGCGGCGCCGGTGGGCCTCCACCCGCTGGGCCCAGGCGGCATCCTCGCCTTCCCCCACGGGTGCACCGGTGGCCAGGTAGAGCACGGGCCGAGCTGTCTGGGCGGCCAGGTGTTCCGCCCAACGACTCTTGCCGCCGCGGCTGGGGCCGCACACCAACACCAGGTGGCGGCCGTCAGCCACCGCCATTCATGTTGCGCAGGGTGGCCACCGCCGAGGGGGAAACGCGGTTGAGGTAGCGGAAGATCCAGTACTTGAAGATCGTCGCCAACACCACCGGGAAGGTGGCGATGAACAACATGATGAAGTTCTCCTCCGCCGGCAGCCCCAGGTGGTGGGCGATGCCGTCGAGCAGCACGGTCCAACCCTCCGGGCTGTGGAAGCCCACAAAAATGTCGGTGAACAGGATGATCGTGAAGGCCTTGGCGCTGTCGCTGAGGCCATAGACCAGCTCGTCCATGAATCCCCTCAGCACCTGCAAATCCCGCTGACCCACCAGGCACACCAGGGCAAATCCGAGCAGCGCCGCCAGATCGGCCAGCACGTTTTTGGTGGCCTCCAGGCTTTCCTCATCGGCTTCTCCCTTGAGCTCATTGGCACGCTCCGCTAACGCCGTGCGGATCTCCTCGCGGCTGGGGGCCTCCCGCCCCTCCAACAGGGCCTCAAACTCCAACTCCTGCTGATAGAGCCGCAGCTTGTTGACGGCCTTCTCCTGCAGGTGGGGCTTGGTGTAGCTGATGAAGGGAATCTCCGGGGCGTAACGGTCGAGCAGGGGCGAGATCAGCACGGAGCGGCTCACCTGCTGAACAATCAGGGGCACCAGGATCAGCAGCAGCAGGATGCGCAGCGACACCAGCGTCGAATCACGGCGGCGACGGAACCCCTCCACCACGAAGGTTTCCGCCTCCGGATCCAGTTGACGGCGAACACCATCCACCACCCCCAGCAGGCTGCGGGGCAACAGCTCCGGGGAGCGGGAGATGGAGGGCAAGCTGCTGCGCCGGCCGTAACGGGACAGCACGGTTTCGATCAACTGCAGTTGGCGCAGTTCCTGGCTGTCGAGTTCGGCCCGACGGGCCTCAATCCCAGACAGGGTGGCTTGGCAGAGCTCAAGGGCGGCGCGGAAGCGGCGCAACATCTGGGCCTGGGCCTGCCTGGGGATGCTGAGCTGGAGTTCCGGTCTCACGGGCCGGTCGTTGTAGTACTCCAGCTCCAGGCTCTGAATCAACAGGGCGGCTTCGTAGGCCCGCTCCAGGTTCACGCTGAGGTCCGTGGCGCTGGCGCGATCAAAGGCACCCATCCAATCCGTTAACCCCATCGTTGTTGTGTGCTGGGCTCAGCGGGAGAAGACCCACCACGTGATCATCGGCACCAGTGTGCCAACCACCAGCAGAACGACCACCCACAGAAGGGCATTGCTGGATGCGGTTTCCTCTTTGGTGGGGATGTTGGTTTCGATCGGCAGGCGTTCTTGCAATTGCGGAGGGCCCGGATCGGCGTCGCCCTGCAGCACGGCACCCAGGCGATCCAGGGCATCAAGGCTGGCCTGGCGGTAACGGGCCCCTTCGCGCAGGGGGAGGCCCATGGTGCTGATGGCGGTGCTGGAGAGCAGCTCCTGGGACAACCGTGGCTCAAGGCCCTGGGAGGCCACCACGGCGGCACTGTTGTTCTGCGATTCGATCAGCAGGATCAGTTGGTTGCTCTGCTGCGTGGGCGCCCATCGCTCCAGCAAGCCCTGGCCGAGGGCATCGAGGCTGAGCCCGTAATCGAGGCGCCGCAGGGTCACCAGGCGAGCGTCTAGATCCGACCCCCCAAAGGTCTCAAGCCGGCGATCCAGCTCGGTGCTAGCGGCACGGCTGAGCAGGTCGGCGGAATCCACCACATGGGCGCTCGGGGCCTGCACGGGGAAATCAGCCACCCCGGTGGCCCACGCCCTGGGGGCCGCAGCCAGCGTTCCCAGCAACACGGTGCACAGCAGCAGCACACCCCAAAGCTGACGGCGAAGGCGATCCCCCACGGAATTCAGGCGAGCAGTCGCCCCAGTCTGCCCTCAGTCCGCCAGGCTGTCGCGGTGCAGCAGGCCAATCACCTCCTCAATCGTGGCCAGCCGCGCGGCATCAATCTCCAACTGCCCGGCCAGTTGCTGCAGGAAGCGGCGCTCATCGCTGGTTTCCACCGCATCGGCCAGGGTGAGCTGCACCGCCACGGCCAGGGCGGTTTGACGCTGATCCGGCGTGAGCAACGGGGCCGCCTGTTCCACCAGGGCAGGCCAGCCATCGCTGCGCAGGATGGCCAGCAACCGATCCAACAGGTCGCCCATGGCGTCTGGGGGCAGTTGGTTGAAGGGATGCCGGAATTCCAGCTGCTGCCGCAGGCTGCGGGCCTCGATGGCGCTGAGCTCGCCGTCACAGGCGATGGCGGCCAGGGCAATGGCGGCAAAGGCCTCGGCGGCACTGCTGAGGCCCAGGCGGCAGGGGCGTAGGGGTGAGGTGGTCACGACGCGGGGTGCAAGCCGCGCCCATTTGAACGGATCCATCGGGGGGCGCAGGCCCATGTGTGGCTGTGACAACGTGAGGGCATCTGCCGTGAAGGGGCCATGGGCACGGCCGCCCGCCTCACCCTGGCCATCGGCGTGCTGGGGCTTGGCTTGAGCATCGCCAATCAGCTCACCGCGCCGGAGCTCACCCCGGCGCTGGAGCGGGCGGCCGTGTTGGCCAGTTTCCTGGCGGTGGGGTTGATGTTGGTGGCCATCCTGTGGACGCGCGCCATGCCGGTGGCTCCGGAACGGGTGGAGCTGCCCGGGGAGCAGGGGTTCGTGTTGGAGCCGGAGCTGCCCGAAGCACTGCGGCAGGAGCTGGCCTGGGGCAGCCAAATGCTGCTCACGGCCACCCCCGCGGCGTCGGTGTTGCTGCACTGGGGTGAGCGCACCCTGTTGCGCCGTGGGGTGCTGGCGCCTGCGGAGCCCGGCTTCCGCCCTGGCGCCATCTGCCGTCGGGCCTGGCAAACGCAGACGGCCGTTGGCCTGGTCAACCTGAAGCTCTACCCGGGGCGGGATGAATTTCGGGGCTTGCCGGAGGGGATCCCCGCCCTGATCGTGCAGCCCGTGGGCGAGCGGGGGGTATTGCTGCTGGCGGGATGGTCACCCCGTTGCTTTAGCCGCAGCGATGAGGCCTGGCTGGCCGGTTGGGCCCAAAAACTCAGAACTGAACTGGAGCCGCTCGACGCGGCCGCTGGGCTCCCCGCTGCTGAGGCGGAAGGGTGAACCGGGAGTTCACCCGGGTGCCTGGGGCCGTGAACACCGCGACGCCATCGGATCCGATGCGCCCCCGCAACAGCCCAGCGCGGGTGATCTGGCTGTAACTGGCGCGGCGAAGTTCCACCGCACCCTGGGCCTGGAAGCCACCGGTGGGCCAGTTCCATAGGCATTGGTTGGCGGTGAGCCGTTCGCCCGGCTGTTCGATCCGGCAGCTGCCATCCAGGGCCACGGTGCTGTTGGCCAGGTTGACGCGCCAGCGGCTGGCCTGGCCCTTCAGGGTGTTGAACGCCCCTTGCACCGGTTGATCGCTGCTCAGCAGTTGGGCATTGATCAACCAGCGGGTGGTGCTGGCGTTCAACCAACCTTGGCGTTTGGGATCACGCACCTGCACGGGGGCCTGCAGATCCACATACCCCTGGCGGATGTTGCCCTTCAGCCCCTGGGCCCGCAGTTCAAGCTGGGTGCCGCCGTCCCGGCGGACGCCCCGCACGGGTTCACTGGCCACCAGGTCGCCCTGGTCGGGCCGCCAATTCACCCAGGCGGTTTGCACCCGCAGGGGCGCCCCCTGCGGGGAGGGTTTGTTGGCTGGGCTGGGTTGCTGCCAGTGCTCCAACACCGGCGATCCCCGCAGCTCCAGCTGGTCGGCCTTGATGCGATAGCGGGCCAGGCCCGCTTGGATGCGGGTGTTGCGGTCGATCGCCGCGGGCATGCGATCGATCACCATCAGGTCTTGGCGGGGAATCCAGCGCACCTGGTCGCCCTGGATGCGAATCGGGTTGGGCCCCAGGAGGGTGATTTGCACATCCCCCTCCAGCTGAATCGCTTGGCCGTCGCCGATCACCGTGCCGCTCAGGGCACGCACCGTGATGTGCGGTTGGCCCTGCTTGTAGATGGTGCCCCGGGGCTGGCGGGCCTGGGCCAGCTGGCGGACGATGTCGTAACGGGCCTCAGGGCTGATCAATTCCCAGGCCGGTGCCCCGAGGGCATCGCGTTGACGCAGGTCCAAGGCCCGAAACACGAAGGGCTCCTCCGGCGGCTGGGGGCGCGGGGCGGTGGTGCAGCCCGTGAGAGCGGTAGCCAGGGCAGCAACACCAAGACCAAGCCAGGGGAGCGGGCGGTTCACAGCGGTTCGTCCAGTTCCAGACGGGCCATCACGGGGGACGGCTCCGGCAGGGGTGCAGCCGAAACAAGGCCCCCCCAGCCCAGCCGTTGGGGCCAGTCGCCTTGGCCGACGGTGCTGGAGTCCACGGGGGCTTGTCCCAACTGCTCGAGCATCCGGTGGGAGAGATCCGGCAACAGCGGCGCCAACAGCAGCGCCACGATCCTGGCGGCTTCCAGCACGGCATAGAGGTCGGCGGCGACCACCACCTCAGCCCCACCCTGCTTCATGCGACTCCACGGGGCCTGATCATTGAGGTAGCCGTTGGCGGCGATCGCCAGTTGCAACGTGGCCTCCGCCGCGGCACGGAAATCGAGCTGTTCAAGGGCCGCGAGTGCCGTGCTCTGGGCGTGTTGTGCTGCCTGGGCGAGGGGATGGTCGAGCTGGCCGCCGGCGCCAGCCGGGGGCACCGCCTCCGCAAACCAGCGCCGGGCCATGGAGCTGGTGCGGTTGAGCAGGTTGCCAATGGTGTTGGCCAGATCGTTGTTCACCAGGTCGGTGAAGCGCTGCTGCTGGAAATCGCCGTCCTCGCCAAAGGGGATGTCGCGCAGCAGATACCAGCGCACCGCATCCCGCCCGCAGCGCTCCAGCAGCACGTCGGGATCGAGCACGTTGCCCAGGGATTTGCCCATTTTCTGCCCCTCACGGGTGAGGAAGCCATGGCCAAACACTTTCTGCGGCAGGGGCAGCCCCGCCGACAGCAGCATCGCCGGCCAATAGACGGCGTGGAAGCGCAGGATGTCCTTGCCGATCACGTGCACCGCCGCGGGCCATCCGCGCGCCAGGGCCTGATCCAGATCGGGGCTGTCCCCCTCCTCCAGCAGCGCCGTGATGTAGCCCAACAGGGCGTCGAACCACACGTAGAAGGTGTGCCCCCCGTGGCCCGGTACCGGGATGCCCCATGGGAGGTTGACCCGGGAGATTGAGAAATCCCGCAACCCCTGGCGCACGAAGTTCTCCACTTCATTGCGGCGGCTGCTGGGCTGGATGAAGCCCGGTTGGCTGATCAGCGTCTCGATCTGCTGCTGATAGCGGGAGAGCCGGAAGAAGAGATTGACCTCGTCGCGCCACTCCAACGGCCGCCGGTGAATCGGGCACTCCGGAGCGTCGGCGCTGGCGGGATCGTCCTTGAACTCCTCGCAGGCCACGCAGTACCAGCCCTGCTGGCGTCCCTCCACGATGTCGCCATTGGCCTCCACCCGGGCGAAGAACTGCTCCACGATGCGGCGGTGCCGTGGATCGGTGGTGCGGATCAGGCGATCGTTGCTGATCTGCCAGCGCTGCCAAAGCTGGCGGTATTGCGCACTCACGGCATCGCAATGGGCCTGGGGGCTCAGCCCCGCCGCCTCGGCGGTGCGTTGAATCTTCTGACCATGCTCATCGCAGCCGGTGATGAACAGCACCGGTTCACCCTTGAGCCGTTGGAACCGCGCCAACGCATCACAGGCCAGCGTGGTGTAAGCACTGCCCAGATGCGGCTTGTCGTTGACGTAGTAGAGCGGGGTGGTGAGGGTGTAGGTCATCGGCCGGATCTTACGCAGCCCTTCCCGCAAGGGCCCTGAGCTGCGAGCCTTGGCAGGTGTGACGCTGGGCCGATGCCCCTGGACGCAACGGCCGTTCCCCTGGTGGTCTGGGGGGGCGGCACCGGTGGAGTGGCGGCGGCCCTGCAGGCCGCCCGCAATGGTGCCCAAACCCTGCTGCTGACCCCGGGCCCCTGGCTGGGGGGGATGGTGAGTGCCGCTGGCGTCTGCTGCCCGGACGGCAATGAGCTCTCCCCCTGGCAAACCGGACTCTGGGGCGCCTTCCTGCGGGCGTTGCAGCGCCAGGAGCCCAGCGGCCTGGACCACAACTGGGTGAGTTGTTTTGGGTATCGACCCGCCACCGCCGAATCGATCCTGCGCCACTGGTGCGCGCAGGAACCACGGCTGGAGTGGTGGCCATCCGTGCAGCTGTTGTCGGTGGAGCGGCGTGGTGCGCGGATTGAAGCCGTTGTGGTGCAACGGGGGTTGGAGGCCGTGCGGATCGAGTTGCAGCTGCTGATCGACGGCAGCGACCTCGGCGACACCTTTCCCCTGGCCGGTGCCGAGCACCGCTTGGGTTGGGAGCCCCAGGAACTCTGGGATGAGCCCAGTGCACCACCCAAGGCGGCGCTGGAAGCCGACCCCTTCTTCCGTCGCCAGCCGTTGCAGTCGCCCACGTGGGTGGCCATGGGCCAATTGCAGTCAGCCCAAGCGCCCCCGTTGGCCAACCGGCCGCTGTCTGAGCCGTTTGCCCAGGCCACTGACGCCTTTGGGCTCGAGCGCACGATCACCTACGGCCGCCTGCCCGAGGGGCTGGTGATGCTGAATTGGCCCCTGCATGGCAACGATTGGCATGGCCAACTGCCGCAGCTGTTTGATCCCGATCCCGCCGTGCGCGGCCCGGTGGAGCGGCAGATGCAAGAGCACAGCCTGGCCTTCGCCCAGGCGTTGCAGGAGGCGTCGCAGGGGTGGTTGCAGCTGGGCCGCTGTTTCCCTGAGGGCAACGTCGCAAGTCACCAGCTGGATGGCCCGTCGCCCCTGGCGCTGATGCCCTACTGGCGTGAAGGGCGTCGGCTGGTGGGGCAGGCGGTGGTCACCGAACCCCAGTTACTGCCGCTCGGGTCTGGGCAGGCCATCGGGCCACTCCCCTTCGATCCCCAGGGGGCCATCGGTTCGGTGGCGGTGGGCAACTACGCCAATGACCACCACTATCCAGGCCCGGACTGGCCCCTGGCCCCCAAGAGCTGCCGCTGGGGCGGCCGTTGGAGCGGCACCCCCTTCTGCATTCCCTTTGGGGCCCTGGTGAGTGCGGAGGTCGACAACCTGATGGCGGCCGACAAGGGCTTCAGCACCAGCCACATGGCGAATGGGGCCACCCGCCTGCAGCCACTCATCCTCAACGTGGGTCAGGCGGCCGGTGCAGCGGCGGCGCTGGCCCTGGGCCGCGGGCTGCCCCCCGCGCAGTTGCCGGTGCGGGATGTGCAGGAGTTGCTGCTGCGTGATCCCATGGCACCCGCCGCCGTGGTACCCATCTGGGACACCCCCTGGCATCACCCCGCTTGGCGGCAACGGCAGCGGGCGGTGTTGCACGACCCCAGCCTGCTCCAGGCCAATGGCCATTGGGGCGGCGAGCCGAGCACGGCCGATGCCGGTGCGTCGGTGCCCCAGGAGCCCCATGAACAGCTCTGGAGCGGCACGCTGATCCCGGATTCCACGGGGGGCTACTGCCTCGACGCCAGCGATGGACAGCGGTGGCCGCTGATCACCCTGGAACCGGCCCTCCACCACTGGTTGGGCCTGCAGGAGCACCCCACACCCGTGGCGCTGGTGGGCTGCCAGAACCACGCCGGCCCCTGGTTGCGGGTCTCGCGTCTAGCCGGCTGAGGCCACCAGGTGCAGCTGATCCCGCAGGGGGTCCACCCGCTGAACCCGCAGCAACAGGGCAGTCCCGGGCTCGAGCTTGGGGGGGCATTCGGCCGCCAGATCCATCGCCAGCTCGTCCACCCGCAACAGGCCCAGCCTGTCTTGGGGTCGCAGCCACCGCAGAAACTCGGCCCGCCATTGGCCGCCGCGGTGCTGCTCAAACCACACCTGCTGCCAATGGCGGTTGTCCTCGCGGCTAATGGCCATTCCCTCCCGCACCGCCGCATCGAACTGCTCCAACAGGGGCTGCAAGGCGTCGGCTGTGAGAGGTGGATGCCCCTGCTTCCACGCCGCCAGCTGCCGTTGCACCACCAGATCGCCATAGCGGCGGATCGGTGATGTGGCCTGCACATAGGCCGGCAGCCCCAGGCTGAAATGGTGCGCCGCTTCGGTGCCCATCAGCCCGCGGCTGAGGCAGCGCTTGATGGCGGCAAAGCGCACAGCCCCCTCTGGCAAGGCCTCCAGCTCCGCCTTGGGCGGCAGCTCCGCGGGCAGCTGGCTGCGAAACGGCACTGCCAGACCCTGTTCCACGGCAAGTTGGGCCGCCACGGTGCCGGCCAGGATCATGGCCTCGGCCACCAGGGCCCGCGCTGGCCCCGGTTCGGTGATCTCGAGCCGGGTCCCGTCGCCCTGGCAGCGGACGCGTCCCTCCGCCAGATCCATCTGCAGTGCCCCTTGCCCGATCCGCCAGCGCCGGCGCCGCTGCAACAGGGCCTCTAGCTCAGCCAGATCGGCCTCCTGGGGGGGAGCCAGCTCGATCAGATCATCCGCATCGGCATAGCTGAGGCGATAAGTGGGCTGCACCCAACTGCGTTCCACCCCACAGGCCTGGATGGCGCCATCCGCATCGAGATCCACCCAGGTGGACCAGGCGGCACAACGTTGGCCCGCCCGCAGGCTGAACACCCCGGTGGAGAGCAGCTCCGGGAACATCGGCAGGATGCCGCGGGCCAAATACAGGCTGCTGCCGCGCCGGCGAGCCTCCAAGTCGAGCGGTGAATCCCACTCCACCAGCCGGCCAGGATCCGCCACGTGGATCCAAATCCGCTGACCACCGTTGCCCAGCACCTCCAGGGCCAGGGCGTCGTCGATGTCGCACGTGTCGTCATCGTCGATGGTCACGCAGCGCTGGTGGGTGAGGTCGACCCGAGCCGCATCGCTGGGGAGGATTTGCTCGCTGAGCGCCGCGAGCCGCCGGGCCTCCTGCTCCAGTTCGTCGGAAAAGCCAGCGCTCCAGGTGGTGCCCGCCAGCGACAGCAGCTGGTGGGGATCCCAGCGTTGAAGGTCCACCAGCAGGTGCCGCACCAGGCCCCGGTCGATGCCCTTGTCTGTGCCCAGATGCAGGGTTTTGAGGCTGTGGCGTAGGCCCGGCTCAAGCTGATGCTCCGCCAGGCTGCCGCTGGCGAAGTGCTGCAACTGCTCCAGGCGCTGCTGTTCGAACGCCAGCAACGACTCCGCTGCCAAGGGTTGCCGGGCCTGCAACCGTTGCAACCAGCGCCGTTCCTGCTGCTCCAACAACGATTGCCGCCGCCGCTCACGGCGCAGGGCCCGCAGGTCGGCCAGGGGGCGGGCCTGCACCTCCCCTTGCCGCCAGCGGAACAGCAGTTGGGGGCCCACCAGGTGGAGCCAGCAGGCCCCCAGATCACAGGGCTCGGCGCCACCACACACCAGCTCCGTGAACTCCCCCAGGGGGAGTGGGGTGCTGTATTCGAGCAGCAGCAGCCACGCCGCCCCAAGCGCCCGCGGCTGGGGTCGGGCCGCCTCGAGGGCCTCAGCCGTCAACCGCCATGGCAAAGCCCCCAGGCGGCGAGGGGGCTCGACGCCGGGGGGCAAGGCAGACAGTCGGTCGAGTTGCCGCTGGGGCAGCAGCTGGTCTTTGGCGTCGACACCAATCGAGAGGCGGGCTTTGCTGCCCTGCACTGCCGTGACAACCGCCAATTGGGGGCCGCGGGGCTCCAAAACGCCGACCAGGTCGCCGCAGTGGAGCGTGTTGGCCGCCAGAGCTTCAGCCCTCGGGATTCACGAAGGGCAGCAGGGCCACGATGCGGGCCCGCTTGACGGCATTGGTGAGGTCGCGTTGCTGCTTGGCGGTCAGACCGGTCAAGCGGCGGGGCAGGATCTTGCCGCGCTCAGTGATGAACTTCTTGAGCAGATCGACGTCTTTGTAGTCGATCGGGTCACCGGGCTTGATCGGTGACAGACGCTTCTTGAAAAAGGAACTGGCCATGGATGAACGGAAGGGTTGGAACGGCAGACAGCGATCAATCCGCTGAGATCACTTGATCTCTTTGTGGACGGTCGACTTGTTGCAGTGGGGGCAGAACTTCTTGAGTTCAATCCGTTCAGTGGTGTTGCGGCGGTTCTTCTGGGTGGTGTAACGGGACACACCAGGAGACCGCTTGGCGGGGTTGGACCGGCATTCGGTGCACTCGAGAGTGATCACGATCCGGACGCCCTTGTTCTT
>CAWUND010000010.1:0-16386 GCA_963923815.1 uncultured bacterium | reverse complement strand
GCTTCCACCTTGTCGTCGGCGACGACGGTGGTGATCCGCATCTTGGAGAGGAAATCCACCGTGAACTCGTTGCCCCGGTAGATCTCCACCTGACCCTTCTGGCGGCCGAAACCGCGCACGTCGTTGATGGTCATGCCCACCACGTCGATGGCCACGAGGGCCGTCTTGACGGCGTCCACCTTGCTGGGACGCACAACAGCTGTGATCTGTTTCATGGCAGGGCCCTATCAGTAGGTCATCGGGTCGTAGGCCTCTTCGCCGTGGGCGACGAAGTCGAGACCGCGCTCTTCCTCTTCAGGGGTGACCCGCAGGCCCACCGTGGCGCCCACGATCCAGAGGATCACGGCCGTGCCGATGCCCACAAAGCCGTAGGTGATCAACACCGCTTTCACTTGGGCAGCAAACAGAGCAGCGTTGCCGCCTTTGCTCAGCAGTTCAGCGGAAACCGGGAAGTAATCCGCAGGAACAAGAGCCGAAACAGCAAACACGCCAGTCAGCAGAGCGCCAACGGTTCCACCCACACCGTGCACCATGAAGGTGTCCAGGGAATCGTCGAAGCTGATGGCGGCCTTGATCTGAACTGCGATGAAGCAGCAGGCGGCGGTGGCGGCGCCGATGATCAGGGAGGGGCCCATGTACACGAAACCGGCTGCGGGAGTGATCCCCACAAGGCCAGCAACGGCACCGGTGGCAGCGCCCACTGCAGTGGGTTTGCCGTCCTTGAACCACTCAATCAAACACCAGGTGAGCAGACCAGCCGAAGCTGCCGCGGAGGTGGTTGCAAAGGGGAAGCCGGCGGTTTTGGCCGCAAACATGCTGGCGCCGTTGAAACCGAACCAACCGAACCACAGCAGGCCGGCACCCAGGAGGATGAACGGCACGTTGTGGGGAGGACGCTTGCTGCTGGGCCAGGTGCTCCGGGGGCCAACAATCGCTGCAGACACCAGGGCGGCAACACCGGAAGCGATGTGCACCACGGTGCCACCGGCGAAGTCGATGGCGCCCAAACCGAAGCAGCCGAGGTAACCACCACCCCACACCATGTGTGCCATGGGGCAGTAAATGAAGATGCTCCAAAGCAGGCAGAACCAGAACCAAGCTTTGAAGTTGATGCGCTCCACCAAGGCACCTGAGATCAGGGCCGGGGTGATGATCGCAAACATGCCCTGGAACAGGGCGAAGGAGGAGGCGGAGATGTTGAAGCCAGGGGCCAATGCTGCGTCGCCCAGCTCTCCACCAACGCCATTCAGCCACATGAATTCAAGACCACCGATGAAGGGGCTCTTGAAACCAAGACCGAAGGAGAGGGAATAGCCAATCACCACCCAGAGAACACCGATGAGCCCCATCAGGAAGAAGCTCATCATCATCGTGTTGAGCACGTTCTTGGCGCGGGTGAAACCGCCGTAGAAGAACGCCAGGCCGGGGGTCATCAGCAGCACCAGGGCTGACCCCATCAGCATCAACAGGGTGTCAGCGCCATCGGTTTTGCCAGGGGCCAGAGCCGCATGGGCTGCACCGCCGATCAAGGGGAGCAAACCGGCGCCGCAGGCCAGCAGCATCACCGCATAACGCTTGAGCTCAGGCTCCTGAACCTTGGCCAGGGCCTGGGTGCGGAATCGATCAAAGACAGCCAGGGGGGTTGGACCGCCGCCGGCCATGGGGACTTGGACCATGGAAGGGAGAGACCTCTCCAACGTTCGCGAAGGCACATTCCGCCATCACCTGCGCCTGAGATGTATCAGCTGCAACCATTTCCCAACAACGTGCGTTCCGCCCCGGCGCCCAACCCAGCCAAAGCGTGGGCTCCCTTGAATGGCCAGGAGCCCAAACCCAGCGCCCGCGCGTGTCACGTCCGCCAACAACCGCCTGGCACCACCTCTCCGCGGAGGGCTGCCTTCTCCAGCTGGAGAGCAGCCACCAGGGCCTGAGCACCGCCGCATCAGCGCGGCGCCTGGCGGATGTGGGCCCCAACAAGCTGGAGCTCAGCGCCGGCCGCAGCGCCCTGCAGATCCTCTGGGATCAGTTCAGCAACGTGATGTTGCTGATGCTGCTGGCGGTGGCGGCGGTGTCGGCGGCGGTGTCGATCCACCAGCGGGAATTCCCCAAAGACGCCATCGCCATCCTGGTGATCGTGATCCTCAACGGCCTGCTGGGCTACCTGCAGGAGAGCAAGGCCCAGCAGGCGCTGCTGGCCCTGCGCGACATGGCCCAACCGCTGGTGCAGGTGCGCCGCGATGGCGACTGGCAGCGGCTCTCCAGCGAGCTGCTGGTGCCGGGCGACCTGATCCGCCTGGAGGCGGGCGACCGGGTGCCCGCCGATGCCCGCCTGCTGGAGGTGGCCGACCTGGGGGTGCGGGAGGCGGCCCTCACCGGCGAAGCCGAGGCGGTGTTCAAGCAGGCGGAGCTGCTGCTGGAGGCCGACACCCCCGTGCTGGAGCGGCAAAACTGCCTGTTCCAGGGCACCGAGGTGGTGCGCGGCCGCGGCCTGGCGGTGGTAACGGCCACGGGCATGGCCACCGAGCTGGGGCAAATCGCTGAGCTGATCAACACCGCCGGCGGCGAAGGCACGCCACTTCAAGAGCGCCTCGATGGCCTGGCCAAGGTGCTGGTGGGCAGTGCCCTGGCCCTGGTGGCGGTGGTGGTGCTGCTGGGCTGGCTGCTGGGCCAGCCCCTGCTCAACCTCTTGGAGGTGTCGCTGTCGATGGCGGTGGCGATCGTGCCGGAGGGCCTGCCGGCGGTGATCACCGTGACCCTCGCCATCGGCACCCAGCGCATGGTGCGCCGCGCCGCCCTGATCCGGCGCCTGCCGGCGGTGGAAGGGCTGGGTTCGGTCACCGTGATCTGCTCCGACAAAACCGGCACCCTCACCCAAAACCGCCAGGTGGTGCAGGAGCTGCGGCTGGGCACCGAGGCGGTGGCCGTGGGCGGCCAGGGCTACGAGCCCAGCGGCAGCCTCGAAGCCAGAGCCCTGGCGGCACCCGCCGGCGCCCGCCCCGGGGCCTTCAGCGGAGCCCGCGAGCTGCTGCTGCAGGCAGGCGTGCTCTGCAGCGACGCCGAACTCAAAACCCAGGCCGATGGCAGTTGGGACATCCTCGGCGACCCCACCGAAGGCGCCCTGGTGGTGGTGGCCGCCAAGGCCGGCATCGATGGCTTTGCCCTGCGCAGCCGCTACCGCCGCGCCGCCGAGATCCCCTTCAGCTCCGAACGGCAGCTGATGGCCGTGTGGATCGACGACCCCCACTGCGAGCTGCAGGATCCGCTGGGGGGCTGCGCCACCAGCTCCGGCCGGCTGCTGATCAGCAAAGGGGCACCCGAAGTGATCATCGGCCTGTGCGACCGCTGGATCGATGGTGGCGGCGTGGCACCGATGGCGGAGGAGCAGCGCCAGTGGTGGCTGGAGCAGGCCCGTGAGCTGGCCGCCTCCGGCCTGCGGGTGCTGGCCTTCGCCTGCGCCCCGCACCACCCCAGCCCCGACCACCACCTCGACGACCAGGTGCTGCTGGGCTTGATGGCCCAGCTCGATCCCGCCCGGCCGGAGGTGGCCACGGCGGTGGCCACCTGCCGCAACGCCGGCATTCGGCCCGTGATGATCACCGGCGACCACCCGCTCACCGCCCGGGCCATCGGCGCCTCCATCGGCCTGGCACCGGCCGATGGCGAGGTGGTGCTGGGGCGCGAGCTGGAGCGCTGCGATGACGGCCAGCTGAGGGAGGTGGTGGCCCGCTGCAGCATCTACGCCCGCGTGCCGCCCGAGCAGAAGCTGCGCATCGTGAAGGCCCTGCAGGCCAACGGCCAGGTGGTGGCCATGACCGGCGATGGCGTCAACGACGCCCCCGCCCTCAAGCAGGCCCACATCGGCGTGGCCATGGGCATCACCGGCACGGAGGTGAGCAAGGAAGCCGCCGACATGGTGCTGCTCGACGACAACTTCGCCACGATCGTGAATGCCGTGGAGGAGGGGCGGTTGGTGTACGCCAACATCCGCCGCTTCGTGAAATACATCCTCGGCAGCAACGTGGGCGAGCTGATCACCATCGCCTCGGCGCCGCTGCTGGGGCTGGTGGGGGTGCCGCTCACCCCCCTGCAGATCCTGTGGATGAACCTGGTCACCGACGGGGTGCCCGCCCTGGCCCTGGCCCTGGAGCCCGGCGAAGCGGGGCTGATGCAGAAGGCCCCGGCGGAACCCGGCGAATCGATCTTTGCCCGGGGCATCGGCCGCTACATCCTGCGCATCGGCGTGGTGTTCGCCCTGATCGTGATCGGCCTGATGCTCTACGCCGCCCGCCACGACGCGCCCTGGGAAACCATGGTGTTCACCACCCTCTGCCTGGCCCAAATGGGCCATGCCCTCTCGGCCCGCAGCGACCTGCCGCTGATCCAGGTGGCCCCCTTCTCCAACCCCTGGTTGCTAGGGGCGGTGCTGCTCACCTCCGGGCTGCAGCTGCTGCTGCTCTATGTGCCGGGGCTGTCGCGCTTCTTCGGCACCACGCCCCTCAGCGGCCACGACCTGCTGATCTGCGTGGGCTTCAGCCTGCTGTTGTTCCTCTATCTAGAGCTGGAAAAGCTGTGGCGCCAGTGGCTCCGCCGCGGCGGAGCCCACAGCTAACGAGTCGGCGGGGCTATTCGGCCGCCGCCTGGCGCTCCGGCGCCGGCTCGGAGGGGCCCGAGCGGAGCCGGTCGTTGGCGGCAATGGCCCCCACCAGGGGGAGCAGCACCACGGCGATCAGGGTGAGCAGCACCGTTTTGCGGGCCGACCAGCGCACCCCTCGGGCGAGGCGCGTCTGCGGCAAAGGCCGGCCGCAACCACAGCAGGCCAGGCCCTCAGGCGTTTTGCTGAGCAGATGGGATCCGCAGAACAGGCAGCTCACGGGAGTGACCCCACTGCCAACACGCTACGCAAGCCGTTGCCGGCGCCAGCGCAGGACGCTCCAAATCAAAAACACCATCAACGCCGGCACCACCACCACCAGCACCAGCAACCGGAATGCATCGGCCGACCCTGAGGCACTGCTGCTGAGGATCTGCTCCACCGCATAGAGCACATAGAGGCCCATCAGGATCCAGCCCTCCAGGCGGGTGATCACCCCACCGCTCCAGAAGATCGGCAGGCAGACCAAGGTGGTGGCCACCATGATCGGGAAATCCCGCTCCAACATCACCGGATCCACCCCCAGGCCCCGCCCGCCGGACACCAGGGCGCACAGCCCCAGGATCACCAGCTGGTTGAGCAGGTTGCTGCCCACCACGTTGCCGATGGCCAGATCCGCCTTGCCCCGGTAGGCGGCCACCAGGGAGGTGACCAGCTCCGGCATCGACGTGCCCGCCGCCACGATCGTGAGGCCGATCACTGTTTCGCTCACCCCCAGGCCCTGGGCGGCGGCGATCGCCCCCTTCACCAGCACCTGGGAGCCCAGCACCAGCAGCACCAGACCCCCGGCCAGCTTGGCGATGGCCACCGGAGCAGGCGCGGCGCCCTCCTCAGCCTCCAGGTCGCCGGCGGATTCGGCGGGCTCCTCCTTGGCGCTGCGGATCTCCCACAGCAGGTTGATCACCGTGCCGGTGATCAGGGCCAGGCCCGCCACCCAGGTGAGCCTGCCGCCGGAGGCCATGCCCCAGGTGGCCATCGACACCCCCAGCAGCAGCGGCACATCGCGGCGCACCAGGCGGCTCTTCACCCGCAGGGGCATCACCGCGGCGCTGGCGCCGAGCACCACCAAGACATTGAAGATGTTGGAGCCCACGATGTTGCTCACGGCGATGGCGTCGCCGGCGCTGCCCCCCTGGATCGTGGAGAGCAGGCTCACGAACAGCTCGGGGGCGCTGGTGCCCATCGACACCACCGTGAGGCCGATCACGATCTGGGGAATCCCCAGCAGCAACGACAGGGCCACCGACCCCGCCACAAACAGCTCACCGCCGCCAAACAGCAGCAGGATCCCCGCCACGATCTGGAACCCGCTCAAGGCGAATGGCATGGACACACCAAATTTGGGCCAATTCTGCACGGCCTGATCCAACGGGCAGCGGAGATTGATCAGGCTTGGTCATCAATCGCAGCAGTCAATCTGCTGCGACACCCACCCAACAGGGCTCGCAATCCGTTAAGCGGCAGTGGGTGCGGTCGCACGTCTCCAGTGGCCATCAGGCGGCGAGGGCCCATCCATACCTCGCCTCCTGGGATCAGCTGGGGGCCAGGGCATCTGGACTTTGATTAGCCCGTCTAATCATCACGATTGCGATTGCTTGGAGCAGCCCCAGACCACACCAATTTGCAGTTTTTGATCAGTAGTCTCTCGCGAACCCAAATTCAGACATCCCTCCGATGCCTGCGCCACAGACGCTCAACCGCAGCAGCTGCGACGCTCTTAGCCAGCACCTGCGTGCCATTGGCCGGATCCCCCTGCTCACCCATGAGGAGGAGATCACCCTGGGCCGCCGCGTGCAAACACTCCGCCAGCTCGAGGAGATCCACGAGGAGCTCACCATCCGGGCCGACGGCCGCACCCCCAGCCTCGAGATCTGGGCCGCCGAGGCGGGCCTCACCGTGAAAACCCTGCAGCGCCGGGTGCGGGGCGGGCAGCGGGCCAAAAACCGCATGGTGGCCGCCAACCTGCGCCTGGTGGTGACCATTGCCCGCAAATACGCCAACCGCCAGCTGGAGCTGGAGGATGTGATCCAGGAGGGCAACCTGGGGCTGATCAAGGCGGTGGAGCGCTTCGACCCCAGCCGGGGCTACAAGTTTTCCACCTATGCCTATTGGTGGATTCGCGAGGGCATCACCCGCGCCATCGCCGACAAGAGCCGCACCGTGCGGCTGCCGGTGCACGTGGGCGAATGCCTGAGCAAGCTGCGCCGCGCCCAACAGCAGCTGTGGCAGGAGCTGGGGCGCACCCCCACCATCGAGGAACTGGCCGACCACACGGGCCTCAAGCCGCTGGACATTCGCGAAACCCTGTTCCGCGCCCAGCAGCCCCTCAGCCTCGATGGCACCCCCGCCAGCGACGACGACGCCAGCCTGATGGAGCGCATCGCCTGTGGCGCTGCGGCCCCCGCGGAGCAGGTAACCCGCCACCACCTGGTGGAAGACCTCGAGCACGTGCTGGCCGAACTGCCCAGCCAGGAGGCGGAACTGCTGCGCCTCCGCTACGGCATCAACCAGGAGGCGCCGATGCCCCTGAGCGCCGTGGCCCGCAGCATGGGCGTCACCCGCGACACCGCCCGGGGCATCGAGCGGCGCGCCAACGCCGCCATCCGCGATCGCTCACCGCAGGTGATCGACTACCTAGAGGCGTGATCGGCAAACCAGCGCGGGGCGATCAAACCGCGCTGGCGCAGCTCCTGGTGAAAGGCCCGGCCCAGGCGGGCTTCATCGCTGTGGCGCTGCGCCTGCAGCAGCAGCAACAGCGTGCGGGCGCTCAACCACACCAACGCCAGACCAACCAGCAGACCCATCGCGTTGCCGACACTTCGGCCATGGTGGGAAGAGCGCTCAAGCCCTTGGGGAGCCCATGGCACCCCCATAGCAACCTCTAATGCAACTGAGCCATGGCCAACAACCAACGCTTCCTCAGCACCGTCGACAGCTACGAGCAGGTGATGGCCAAAGGGCTATCGCTGCTGGTGTGTGTGGTGGTGGCCGCCGCCAGCCTGCAGCTGATCGTGAGCGTGGCCCTGCGCGTGATCAACCCCTCCACCAATTGGCTCGGCGATGAGCTGATGGTGATGCTCGACCGGTTGCTGCTGATCCTGATCGCCCTGGAGGTGCTGCAAAACCTGATGGCCTACCTGCGGGATCACGTGGTGCAGATCGAATTGGTGCTGATCACGGCCCTCACCGCAGTGGCCCGGAAGGTGATCGTGATGCCCCAGCACAGTGATGGGCAGCCCTGGATGCTGGCCAGCCTGGGCTTCACGGTGCTCACACTCGCTGGCGCCTACTGGCTGGTGCGCTGGACGCTGCGCCAGCAGCCCCCTCAGGGGTTGCAGTAATCGCAGTGCTGCGGATCCACCGCCTGCAGGCCGTCGCCCCGGGGTCGCCACTCGCGATGGCTGCACACATCACAGCCCCACACCTGCTGCATCACCCATCGGCTCGCCAAACCACAGGCTGAGCAGGGCAACCCCGGCAGCGTCTCCACCAGGCCATACCCCGGAGCGCCGCAGGCGGGGCAGGGCTGCCGCAGCCGCCGCACCAGCTGGAAGGCCAGCCGGCGAATGCTGGCCATGCGGGTGGGATTGCAATGGGCCCGCATGTCGGTTTCCAACCACGCCTGGCCAACGGCTGACGCCGCCGCCGCACGCGCCAACCATTCGCCCAGCTCTGGAGCTTGGCTCACCCCCTTCGCCAACCAAGGGGCAACGGCGTCGCCCTGCCGATGGTGGGGCCTCACCATCACCCCGTGGGAGGGAAATCCCACCTGCGTGAGCCACGCCTGCGCCTCATTCAGGCCAGCCACAGCGGTGGCGCTGAAGTTGGTGCGGCGGCTGATGGCCTGCTCCACGAGCACGCGGCCACTGCTCCGATCCACAACCACCAAACACTCAACACCGGCCGCCAGCATCGGCACCGCGGGATGGGGCCCAAAGGAGCCCTCGCTGGCGATGCCCAAATCCAAGCCCAAGGCATCCATCGCCGCTTCCGCCTTGCGCTGGGCGGTGAGCACCGCATCCAAGCGCCGCGGCCGGGTGCCACAGAAACTGCCGAATTGATCGGTGTCCACCGCTGATGTGTGCACCAGCCGCAACCCCAAGCCCTTCAGCAGGGGCCGCGCCAACACGCGCTGTTTGCCGTGCAGGGTTGCCAGGGCGATGTCGCGGCCGACCCGGCTCATCGGCAACCGTGAGGCCTTCAGAAGGTAGACAACGATCCCGGTTGCTGGGTCGCGTGCCCCCGATGGCAGGCACAGGGGGGCTCCCAGCGCGTCGACAAAAAAAATCCGCTGGCGAAACCAGCGGACCCAGCTCTTTAGGACACCATCACCCTAGGGCCCATGGGCAGCGAGTGCACTGACATGCAGGCACCCAAAGGTGTATCCACATTCACAACCGCAGCATCAGATGAATCAGTGACCCTGATCAAAAGGATTGAACAATCCAGTACCAAGGCGCCCCAGCAGCAGAAAATGCAGCCCTACCGTTCATTCAACATCAGAACGATGATGGAGCATGAACTGAAATTGAGCCTGAGTGCAGGCGAAACCCTCCCCAACAGCGTGAGCTGGATGATCGAAGAGGGATATTTGATCGCCGCCAGCTGGACCGATGATCAGGAATACACCATCCTCGGCCTTTGGGGCCCAGGTGAACTGGTGATTCCACACCTGATCGACATCCAACCCCTGCAGCTGATCTCACTCTCAGCGGTGGAACTTGAGCAGTGCCACCCCAGCCAAGAGGAGGAGCACGCATTCCAACAGCAGCTGATTCGGCAACTCTCCGAAAGCCTGCGAATTTCCCACATCAGATCAGCCGATCAACGCCTGCTCCAGCTGATGCTGTGGATCGGGGAGCGCTATGGGCGCGTGAACAGTCGAGGTGTCAGCCTCTCTCTCGCGGGGATGAACCTCACCCATCGCAACTTGGCATTGTTAAGCGGGCTCACCCGTGTCACGGTGACCAAAGCCCTCAGTCGCTTCCGCGATGGCGGGCAGCTGTTCAAGCTTGGAGACGACGAGCTCTTGGCCACCACGGGCAGGAAGCCCGTGAATCACCAAGGATAAACAGCACTTATCGAGCATGTTTGCAATCCTTCGTCGCCCGTCGACCCAAGCCCACGGAGCCGCCACCTAGCTTTCGGGCATCAATCAAACCAGGAGATTCATCCAATCCTGAACCCCTCCCTCAGCCCAAGATTGCAACCAAAGCCACTCGGATTGATCTAAGCCATTCGCCACGGCCCACAGCTTCGAGGTGCCGTGCAGGTTTGCGATCAAGAGATCCCAACGCCCTTCAATGGGCGCCATTTTTTGCTGCCAATTTTTATCAACCGCAGCTGGTCAGCACCGTTTTCTCTCAACCCATTTCCCTGCTGATTGTACCAATGGCTAAGCGTCGTCGACTTCTAGCACTCCTCGGTGGAACCATCACCACCTCCATGCTGCTCGGTGGTTGCTTGGGGAATCCCCCCAGCAGAACCGCAAGCACCACGGTGGAAACCACAGCCGTCAACAACCAGGCGGCCTCACAGCTGGAAACAAAGAGCATCAACCTCGGATTCGTGCCGATTCTGGAGGCCGCGCCGTTGGTGATCGGTGTGGAGAAAGGCTTCTTCGCCAAGCACGGCCTGGATGTGAAGCTCTCCAAGCAGGCCAGCTGGTCGGCGGCACGCGACAACGTAGTTCTCGGTGCCGACGGCGGCGGCATTGATGGCGGCCAATGGCAATTGCCGATGCCCCAGATGATTTCTGAGGGTGCCATCACCAATGGCAAGAAAGTGCCGATGTACGTGCTGGCCATGCTGATGAGCCAGGGCAACGGCATCGCAGCGGCCAACTCCGTGAAGGATGGCAACCTCACGGTTGACCTCAAAGCATCCTCACCCGGCTACTTCAAGGCGTTTAATCAAAAAGAAGGTCGCAAATTCCGGGCCGCCTACACCTTCCCCAAAGCCAACCAGGATCTCTGGATTCGCTACTGGCTCGCAGCCGGTGGTGTCAATCCAAACAAGGATGTGGAGCTGCTCACCGTGCCTGCCCCGGAAACGCTCCAGGGCATGAAGAACGGCACGATGGAGGCCTTCTCCACAGGTGATCCCTGGCCCTCAAGGATCGCCAAGCAAAACATCGGCTATCTGGCCGCCACAACGGCACAGATCTGGAAAGCCCACCCTGAGGAGTATCTGGCGGTTCGCTCCGATTGGGTCGACAAGCACCCCAAGGCCACCTTGGCGCTGTTGAAAGGCTTGATCGAAGCCCAAATGTGGCTCGACAAGCCCGAAAACAAAACCGAAGCGGCGGCGCTCCTCAGCTCCCGCAAGTGGTACAACGTGCCGCAGGCTGTGCTTGAGGAATCCCTCAAGGGTCAGTACAAGCTCGGTGCAAAAGGAACACCCACCAACGATCCCAAGCTTGGTCCGCTCTACTGGAGCAGTGATCGGGGTGTGATCTCTTACCCCTACAAGAGCCTCACCCTGTGGTTCTTGGTGGAATCCCTGCGCTGGAAGTTCTACCCGGGCACCGTCGACAACCTGCAAGAGGCCCAAGCCATCAACAACCGCGTGGTGCGGGAGGACCTCTGGCGCCAGGCCGCCAAGGAGTTGGGGCTGCCCGGGAAGGACATCCCGACCGGCTCGAGCCGTGGCAAGGAGGTGTTCTTTGACGGCGCCGTCTACGACCCTGCCAATCCCCAGGCCTACCTCAACAGCTTGAAGATCAAAAGCTGAGCGCGGATCAAGGCCCAGCCAACCCTTCTCTTTAGGACACACCCATGACCACCACCCCCAGCTCCGGCTTCAACCTCGCCCTCTGGTGGAAGCACAACCGCAAAACAATCCTGCCGCCCCTGTTTGGCATTGGCGGTTTCCTGTTGTTCTGGCAACTGAGCGCCAGCCTGGGCTTCACCAAGTTGAGTGGCCCCCTCAGCCTCTGGACTGAAGAGCGCACCCGCGATCTGCTGCTCTATCCGTTCTTCGACCGCGGCGGCCTCGACAAGGGCCTGTTCCTGCACACGATGAGCAGCCTGAGCCGTGTGGCCTTGGGCTACTCCATGGCCGCCATCGTGGGGATCGGCGTGGGCATCGCCGTGGGTCTGAACAAAACCCTCAACCGGGCCTTTGATCCACTGTTCCAATTCCTGCGCATGGTGGCGCCCCTGGCCTGGGTGCCGATCGCCCTAGTGCTGTTCCAGCAAAACCAGCCGGCCGCCATCTTCGTGATCTTCATCACTTCGATCTGGCCGATCCTGATCAACACCGCCGAAGGCGTGCGCCAAATCCCGCAGGACTACCGCAACGTCGCCCTGGTGCTGCAGATGTCGAAGCAGCGCTTCTTCACCAAGGTGCTGATCCCATCGGCCCTCCCCTACATCTTCACCGGCCTGCGCATCTCCATCGGCCTGGCCTGGCTCGCAATCATCGCGGCTGAGATCGTGATGCCCGGCACCCCCGGCATTGGCTTCTTCATCTGGGACGCCAACCAGAACGGCTACGTGTCCGACATCGTGCTCGGCGTGATTTGGATTGGCGCCATTGGCCTGATCCTTGATCGCCTCATGGCCTGGCTGCAGACCCGCATCTCCTCCGGCCGCTGACGGCCACCACCCGTTCCCCTCACCCCAAACCCATGACGACGACCTTGGTGGCCGTGCAGGACGTGGCCAAAACCTTCCCCCTCAGCGGCGGCGGCAACTACCTCGCGCTGAAGGGCATCGATCTATCGATCCAGAAGGGTGAATTCATCTCCCTGATCGGCCATTCCGGCTGTGGCAAGAGCACCCTGCTCAACATGATCGCCGGGCTGGATCTGCCCACCGACGGCACGGTGCTGCTGGAGGGGGAAACCGTGAAGCGGCCTGGCCCCGACAAGATGGTGGTGTTCCAGAACTACTCGCTGCTGCCGTGGCTCACGGTGCGCGAGAACATCGCCCTGGCGGTGGATGAGGTGATGCCGGATCTGTCTCCGGCGGAGCGCCAGGCCACGGTGGAGGAGCACATCGAGATGGTGGGCCTCAGCCACGCCGCCGATAAACCGCCGCTGCAACTCTCCGGTGGCATGCGCCAGCGGGTGGCCATTGCCCGGGCCCTGGCGATCAAGCCCAAACTGCTGCTGCTGGATGAGCCTTTCGGCGCCCTCGATGCCCTCACCCGGGGCAATCTGCAGGAGAAGCTCATGCAGATCTGCAACGAACACGCCCTCACCGCCGTGATGGTGACCCACGACGTGGACGAAGCCGTGCTGCTCTCCGACCGCATCGTGATGCTCACCAATGGGCCCGGATCGAAGATCGGCGGCATCCTCGAGGTGGACATACCGCGCCCGCGGCAGCGGCTGGAGGTGGTGCACCACCCCAGCTACTACAGCCTGCGCTCGGAAATCATCTATTTCCTCAACCGCCAGAAGCGGGTGAAGCAATGGCAGGCCAAGCCCCACAAGGTGCTGGCCCGCCACGGCCTGGAGAAGGTGAACCTCGACCTGGGCTTTGTGCCCCTGGCGGCCTGCGCCCCCCTGGCGGTGGCCGAGGCCAAGGGGTTCTTCGCCAAGCACGGCCTCGATGGGGTACAGCTGGTGCGCGAAACCAGCTGGCGCGGCGTCACCGATGGGTTGCTCGACCGCACCCTGGATGCCGCCTTGATGCCCTCCGGCATGCCCAGCTGGATGACGGCGGGCGGCCACGGCGGCGATCCCACCCCAATCGTGACGGCGCTCACCATCAGCCGCAACGGCAATGGCATCACCCTCGCCAAGCGCCTGGCCGAGCAGGGGGTGCACAGCGTGGCCGACTACCGCGACTACCTGCTGCGCACCAACCGCGAACCGCACACCCTTGGCATCGTGCATCCCGCGTCGATGCACAACCTGCTGCTGCGCTACTGGCTGGCCTCCAACGCCATCGATCCCGACCGGGACGTGCACCTGCAGACCATCCCTCCGGCCCAGATGCTGGCCGACCTCAAGGACGGCTCCATCGATGGCTACTGCATCGGCGACCCCTGGAATTTCCGGGCGGCCCGCGAGGGCCACGGTTTCCCGATCGCCGGCGATCTGGAGATCTGGTCGGGCCATCCCGGCAAGGTGCTCGGGGCCCGCGAAGACTGGGCCATCGCCTACCCCAACACCCACATCGCCCTCACCAAGGCGGTGCTGGAGGCCTGCCGCTACTGCGCCGATCCCGCCCACTGGGATGAGCTCAGCCAGCTGCTCAGCGACCGCCGCTACCTGGGCATGAAGCCTGAGTTGATCCGGTTTGGCGTGACCGATGTCAACCACGACACCAGCCCAGCCGAACCCCACACCCTGTTCTTCGGCCCTGGGGTCAACCGCCCCAGCCGCTCCGAGCACCTGTGGATCCTCACGCAGCTGGCCCGTTGGAGCGAAATCCCCTTCCCCCGCAATTACGTGGAGATCCTCGAGCGCATCTGCGCCGTGGGGGTCTACAGCACCGCGGCCCGGGAGCTGGGCCTCGACGACGTCACCTACCAACGCAGCGGCATTGAGCTGTTCGACGGCGTGCCCTTCAACGCCGACGACCCGATCAGCTACCTCAACCAGCTCTCCATCCACAAGGACTTCAGCGTGGCTGAGATTCCGGTGGGTGTGCCCCGGGCCCTGGCGAGCTGATCCGCATCCCCGTTCCCTCGACCCATCGCTCAGCAACCATGACCACAACCCTGCTGCGTTTTGAACAACTGGGGATGGCGTACCCCACCCCCAAGGGCCCCTATCCCGTTCTCGAGAACATCAACTTCGAGGTGCAGGCCGGTGAGTTTGTCTGCGTGATCGGCCATTCCGGCTGCGGCAAGAGCACCCTGCTCAACACCGTGTCTGGCTTTGCCAAGCCCACCAGTGGCCAGGTGCTGCTCAAGGGCAGCCCCATCCAGCGGCCCGGACCCGACCGCATGGTGGTGTTCCAGGGCTATGCCCTGCTGCCCTGGTGCAGTGCCTACGAGAACGTCTACCTGGCGATCGATTCGGTAAAGCCCAAGCTGCCGGAGCGCGACAAGCGCGAGATCGTGATGGAGCACCTGGAGCTGGTGGGCCTCACCGCCGCCGCCGACAAGCTGATCACCCAGCTCTCCGGCGGCATGAAGCAGCGGGTGGCCATCGCCCGGGCCCTGGCGATCCGGCCGGAGGTGCTGATCCTCGATGAACCCTTTGGCGCCCTCGATGCCATCACCAAGGAGGAGCTGCAGGAGGAGCTGCTCAAGATCTGGAACACCCAGAAGTGCACGGTGCTGATGATCACCCACGACATCGACGAGGCCCTCTTCCTCGCCGATCGCCTGGTGATGATGACCAACGGCCCGGCCGCCGGCATCGGCGAGGTGCTCAACATTGATTTCCCCCGGCCCCGCAGCCGGGAGGACATCATGGAAGACCCGCGCTACTACGAGTTGCGCAACAGCGCCCTCGACTTCCTCTACAACCGCTTCGCCCATGACGATGACGCCTGAACGCTGCGGGAAGCTGCTGTTGGCGGGTCTGGTGGGTCTGCCGCTCGCGGGCTTGCCGCTGGCCAGCCAAGCCCAGCCGGCGTTGCCGTTTGATCCGGTGCCCTCGGCCTTTCAGCGCTGGCTCAACAGCCAGCGCGATTGGCCCAACAACCAGCGGCTGGAGTTCAGCGCCCTCAGCCAGTGCCTGGATCAAACCGCCCGCCAATCGCCCTATCGGATGCCGGTTTACACCTGCCTGGGCGGCACGGTGCGCAAGAGCGGCGGCGGGGAGCCCAGCCAACGCTGCGATCTGCAGCGGGTGAGCTATTTCCCCACGATCCAGCGCAAGCGCCTCTGGACGGCCCGGTGCCGTTCGGCCTCCTGAGGCTCAAACCCATGGGCTGGCATCCCCACCTCTGGCACCCCACCACCCAGGTGGCGGTGGCCCCCGAACCGCTGCGGGTGGTGGGCGGCCGAGGCAGCGTGCTGGAGCTGGAGGATGGCCGCCAGCTGATCGATGCCATCAGCAGCTGGTGGGTCACCCTGCACGGCCACGCCGAGCCGAGCATCGCCGCCGCCATTGGCCGCCAGGCGCACCAGCTGGAGCAGGTGATCTTCGCCAACTTCAGCCACCCCCCTGCCGAACAGCTGGCCACACGGCTCAGCGCCCTCACCGGCCTGGAGCGGCTGTTCTTCTCCGACAACGGCTCCACCGCCGTGGAGGTGGCCCTCAAGATCGCCTGGCAGTGGTGGCGCAACCAGGGCAGCACACGGCGCCAGTTGGTTGCCTTTGAAGGGGCATACCACGGCGACACCTTCGGAGCCATGGCCCTGGGGGATCGCTCCATCTTCACCGCCCCCTACGACGAGCTGTTGTTCGACGTGGCCCGCATCCCCTGGCCCCACACCCATTGGGGCGATGAGGGCCTGGAGCAACGGGAAGCGGAAGCCCTACGCCAACTCGATCAAGCCCTGCAAACCCCCACCGCCGCCCTGATCGTGGAACCCCTGATCCAGGGGGCCTCGGGCATGCGGCTGGTGCGGGCGGGTTTCCTGCGGGCGGTGCAGCAGCGGCTGCGGGCCAGCGGCGCCCTGCTGATCGCCGATGAGGTGATGACCGGCTTCGGCCGCACCGGGGCCTTGTTTGCCAGCCAGCGGGCCCAACTGCAGCCGGATCTGATCGCCCTCTCCAAGGGGCTCACCGGCGGCTTCCTGCCCATGGGGGTCACCCTGGCCAGCGAACGGCTCTACCGCGGCTTCATCAGCGACACCCCCAGCCACACCTTCTTCCACGGCCA
>CAWUND010000009.1:0-16986 GCA_963923815.1 uncultured bacterium | reverse complement strand
AGGAGGGCATCGGCCGCCCCTCCACCTACGCCTCGATCATCGGCACGATCGTGGACCGGGGCTACGCCACCCTCCAAAACAACGCCCTCACCCCCAGCTTCACGGCCTTCGCCGTGACCGCCCTGCTGGAGGAGCACTTCCCCGACCTGGTGGACACGGGCTTCACGGCCCGCATGGAGAACAGCCTCGACGAGATCTCCACCGGCAAGGAGCAGTGGCTGCCCTACCTGGAGGCCTTCTTCAAAGGGGATCAGGGCCTGGAAACCCAGGTGGCCCAGCGGGAGGGCGACATCGACCCCGGTTCGTCGCGCACGATCGAACTGGAGGGCCTGCCCTGCGTGGTGCGCATTGGCCGCTTCGGCGCCTACCTGGAAACCAAGCGGGTGGCCGATGACGGCAGCGAGGAGTTGCTCAAGGCCACCCTGCCCCAGGAGATCACCCCCGCTGATCTGGATGCCGAGCGGGCGGAGCTGATCCTCAAGCAGAAGGCCGACGGCCCCGAATCCCTTGGCGAAGACCCGGAGACCGGCGAGCTGGTGTATCTGCTGTTTGGCCAGTACGGCCCCTATGTGCAGCGGGGCCAGGTGAGCGACGACAACCCCAAGCCGAAGCGCGCCTCCCTGCCCAAGGGGGCCAAACCCGAGGAGCTGAGCCTCGAGGATGCCCTCGGCCTGCTGCGGCTGCCCCGCCACCTGGGGGAACACCCCGATGGCGGCAAGATCGAGGCCGGCCTGGGGCGTTTTGGCCCCTACGTGGTGCACCACAAGGGCAAAGGGGAGAAGGACTACCGCTCCCTGAAGGCCGAAGACGACGTGCTGATGGTGGGCCTCAGCCGGGCGGTGGAGCTCCTGGCCCAGCCCAAGCGCGGCCGCGGCGGCCGCACCGCCCTCAAGGATTTGGGCACGCCGGAGGGGGCCGATGAGGCGGTCCAGCTGTTCGATGGCCCCTATGGCCTGTATGTGAAACAGGGCAAGGTGAACGCCTCCCTGCCGGAGGGCACCACCGCCGACACCATCACCCTGGAGCAGGCGGTGGAGCTGCTGAGTGCCAAGGCCGCCAGCGGCAAAACCAAGGGCCGCAAGCCGGCCGCCAAGGCTGCTGCCAAGCCCAAGGCTGCCCCCAAGGCGAAGGCCGCCGCCAAGAAGGCCCCCGCCACCACCAAAACCGGACGGCTGCGGGCCAGCGCCGTGCGCATCATCCGCTCCGCCGACAGCTGATGCGCCCACCGCGCATGCGCCGTCTGCTGCCCCTGCTGCCCCTGGTGGCCCTGGCGGGATGCAGCGGCACCCCCTTCGGGGATCAGCTCTCCCGCAGCTTCTCCACCCCTCCGGCCGCATCCCCTTCGCTGCCCCCGGCGGTGCGCCCTGCGGCCCCTGCTCCCGCCGCCGCCAAGCCCAAGGCCGCGGCGGCGGTGAAGCCCGCGGCGCCCAGCCCGGCGCGGCCCCAGCGGGCCGTGCCCGCCGCCACCCCTGCCCCCTACCGGGTCACCATCAAGCTGCCCGCCGCCGATCCGGCCGCCCCGGCGGAGCGCGTCACCGAAGCCCTGCGGGCCGCCGGCGTGAGCTTTGAGGTGGAAACGATCGAGCGGGTCAAGCCCGGTGGGGATGGCTATGGCGCGCCGCAGCGCAGCGCGGCGCCACCGCCGCGATGACCCTCTCCCGCCGGCAGGCCCGCCAACTCACGGACACGGCCTACCTGGCGGCCGCCACCGCCCTGTTGTGGGTGGGTCTGTATTACCTGCCGGTGGGTGGCGCCCTGTTCCGCCTGGCCCTGCCCCTGCCCTTGGCGCTGCTGCAGCTCCGCCACAACGGCCGTTGCGCCGTGGAGGGGGTCACCGTGACGGCCCTGTTGCTGGTGGCGTTGATGGGCCCGATCCGCGGCCCGCTGGTGCTGTTTCCCTATGGCCTGTTGGCCCTGTGGCTGGGCTGGTGCTGGCGGCGCCAGCTGAGCTGGTGGCTGAGTTGGAGCGTCGGCCTGCTGATCGGCACCGCTGGCTTTTTGGTGCGGGTGGCGGTGCTGTCGGTGTTGCTGGGGGAAAACCTTTGGGTGGTGATCACCACCGCCGCCGCCCAGCTGCTGGAGCGGTTGGCGGAGCTGCTGCACCTGGGCGGTGGCCCGGATCTGCTGCAGGTGCAGCTGATGGCGTTGGGGCTGGTGCTGCTGCAGAACCTGATCTATGTGCTGGCCCTGCACGCGGTGGCCCTGTGGATTTTTCAGCGCCTGCAAAGCCCGATCAGTGCCCCGCCGGCGGTGCTGCGGCCGTTGCTGGCCCTCGACCCGCTTTGAGCCTGCGGCGCCTGAGCGGCGACCCCGCCAGGGCCCAGCACTGGTGTGCGCAGCTGGGCCAGAGCCTGGGGGCTTCCTCGGCGGGGCAGCCCCGGCTGCTGCTGCTGTTGGCCGGCACCGACACCGCCGCGGTGCCGGGCATTTCGGCCGCCGGCTCCACCCCGGCCGCCCGCCAGCGCACCGCCGCCGCCGATGCGGAGCTGCTGCTGTTGGGGCCCCAGCAGCCACGGCCCCACGCCCTGCCGCCGCTGCCGGCGGGGGTGAGCCCGGCCTTGATCAGCCACGTGGTGGCCCAGCACCTTCGCCTCGATCCGTTGGTGGTGGATCTGGGGGTGCCGGTGGCGCCGGCGGTGCCGCACCTGCGCTGCGGTGCGACGCCAGCCCGCTGCCTCAGTGGTGGAGCGGCGATGGAGCCGCAGCGGGTGCAGCGGTTGCTGGCCCTCGGTCGCCGCTGGGGAGAGCGGTTGGCAACCCAGGGGGCCCCGTTGGTGCTGGCGGAGTGCGTACCCGGCGGCACCACCACCGCCCAGGCGGTGTTGCAGGGGCTTGGGGTGGAGGCGGCGGGGCTGGTGAGCGGCAGCCTGCGGCAGCCGGCCCATGCCCTCAAGGCCCAGTTGGTGAGCCAGGGTCTCGCCGCCGCCGGGCTCGGCCCTGATCCCGCCCCGGCGGCGGTGCTGGCGGCGGTGGGGGACCCCATGCAGGCCTTGGCCGCGGGGCTGCTGGTGGGGGCGGCCCAGGGGGAGCAGCCCCTGTTGCTGGCGGGGGGCAGCCAGATGGCGGCGGTGCTGGCCGTGGCCCTGGCGCTGATGCCGCCCCAAGGGCGCCCCCGCCTGCTGGCCCAGGTGGCCATCGGCACCACCGCCTGGGTGGCGGCCGAGGCCAGCAGCGATCTGGCGTTGTTGCTGGAGCGGATGGCCCAACGCTGGGGGCACCCACCGCTGGCCTTTGCCGCCGGCCTGCGGTTTGCGTCCTGTGCGGCTGCGGAGCTGCTCGCCTACGAGCAGGGTTACGTGAAAGAAGGCGTGGGGGCTGGGGGCTTGGCGCTGCTGTGGGAGCTCAGCGGCCGCACCCCGGATCAGTTGGCGCAGGCCTGCGACCGGGCCTGCGCCAGCCTGCGTTCCTAGGGTCGACCCCATGGATCACCGTGCCGCCCTGAGCCGCCGCCGGCTGTTGCAGCTCACCGCCCGGGGCGGCGCCCTGCTGGGGGCCGCGGCCCTCGGAGGCTGCCGGGGGCTGGGGGGGGCTGCGCCGCAGCTGCTGCTGGTGCGCGGCCAGCTGCCGTCGGCGTGGAGCAAGGCGCTGCCGGATCCCTGGCGGGCCCGCCCCCTGGAGACGCCCCAGGCGGTGGTGCAGGCCGCCGCCACCCCGCCGCCGGCCACCACCCTGCTGGCCCTCGGGGATGGCTGGGCCCAGCAGCTGCCCACCGCCCGCCTGCGTCCCCTCGCCGTGGACGGGCTGCTGAGGGAGCTCGCGCCGATGGCCCTGCCCCCCAGTCGCCTGTTTGCCCCGGGCGGCTCCCCCACCCTGGCGTTCCCCTGGGCCTTCGGCACCTGGGTGCTGTTGCTGCGCAACCGCCCCGATCTGCTGCGCCGCCGCGCGGAAGGATGGAGCCTGCTGCTCGACCCCAGCCTGCGGGGCCGGTTGGTGCTGCCCTCCAGCCCGCGGGTGGTGATCGAGTTGGCCCTGCGCCAGCTGGGGTTGGATCCGGCCGATCCGGCCGCCCTGGAGGATCCCAACCTGCCGGGCCGCCTGGCGGCGCTGCGTCGTCAACGCCTCGCCTTTGACGAGCGCGACGGGGTGCAGCTGCTGTTGGCCGGTGATGCGGATGCCGCCGTGGTGCCGAGCCAGCGGGCCGTGCCGTTGCTGCTGCGGGATCCGCGCCTGGAGGCCCTGTTGCCTGAGAGTGGTTCGCCCCTGTCGTGGCAGTTGCTGCTGCAGCTGGGCGGCGATGGCGACCCCGTGGCGCCGTTGCCGCTCGAATGGCTCCGCGATGGGTTGACGTTGCCCCTGCTGGATCGGCTGATGGCGGCGGGCTGGGTGCCACCGCTGCCGGCCCAGAGGCTGGAGCCCGCCCTGGCCCGTTGGCCCCGGCGGCTGCGGCCGCTGCTGTTGCCGCCACCGGCGGTGTTGGCCCGCTGCACCAACCTGCCCGCCTTCGATGCCGCTGCGCAACGGCGCTGGCAGACCCTCTGGGATGGCGCCATGGGCTTGGCCTGAGGGGCGGGCCGCGCCTTACCCCCAGAGCCGCCGCCGCGGCGGTGCCGCCAGGCGTTGGTGGGTGTCGGCGAGCAGGTCGGGAATCGGCAGCTGCAGCGGGCAGCGGGGCAGGCAGTCGCCGCAGCGCTGGCAGGCGGAGGCATCCACGGCTTCCCACCAGTGGCCGGCCCGGCCGATCAGGTTGTAGCGCTCCTCGGCGAAGGCCTGCAGGCCATGGCCCACCGCCAGGTTGCGCAGCCGCAGCAGCTCCGGGATCGGCACGGCATTCGGGCAGGGCAGGCAGGCGCGGCACTGGCCGCAACGCTCCGCCCCCAGCCGTTGCTCCCCGGCGTGGCGGAGCCGCTCCAGGGCTTCTTGCTGGGGGGCGCTGAGCCACGGGTCGCCCCCAGCTCCGGGGCCGGCCATGGCGGCGGCCAGCGCCAGGTCGCTGGGCTGGGCGGCCCCCAGGCTGAGGGTGGAGATGCCCTGGTCGAGCAGGAAGCGGTAGGCCAGCTCCAGGGGCTGGAACGGGGCGCAATCCGCCAGCAGGGGCGGCGGCGGGTCGTAGAGCCGGCCCCCCTTGTCGGCGGGGGAAATGGCGAGCACCCCGATGCCCTGGGCCAGGGCCGCCCGGGCCAGGGGCAGCCGGGTCTGGTCGAACAGGTGCAGATGCAGGCTGCAGAACTGGAACCGCCCGCTGGCGAGGGCCGCTTCGATCAGATCGTTGCTGCCATGGCTGGAGAAGCCCACTTGCCCCACCAGGCCTTCGCCCACCGCCCAGCGCAGCAGCTCAGCGCCGGGGCCGGCGCTGGCCCAGTGCAGGTGTTCGGGCCGGTTGAGGCCATGCACCGCCAGGTTGTGCAGCCGCTGGAGCCCCAGGCGCTCGAGCAGCTGGCGGAGTTGCTGCTGCCCCTCCTCCAGGCTGGGGCCGGGCAGCAGTTTGCTGGTGAGCACCAGCCGCCGGTGCTGCTCCGGTTGCTGCTGTTCGAGGGCCCGCAGCGCCTGCCCCAGGAACCGCTCGGCCGGGCCGTAGGCCGGGGCGGTTTCGATGTGCCAGATGCCCGCCTCCAGCGCCGCCGCCAGCACGGCCGCCATCTGCTGCGGGCTGCCGGTGGCCCGCATGGTCCCCAGGCTGAAGGCGGAGACGGCGGGCCCCCGGCCGAAGGGGCGAGGTTCAGCCAGGGTTGTCGGCTCCGGCGCTGTCGCTGGGCTCCTCGCCGGGCTCATCAGTGGGCCCCTCGTCGCTGCGGGCGCGGCTGATCTGCCGCACCAATTCGGCGGGGCTCACCTGGTCGAGGAAGCGGCGGAAATCGGCGTCGTCCTCGGCGTCGGCTTCGGCGTCCACGGGGATGGAGGCGTCGGCCACCACCTCCTCCAGCATCCAGATGCCGCTGCCGGTGCGCAGGGCCAGGGCGATGGCATCGCTGGGGCGGGCATCCAGCTCGCTGGCCTCTCCATCACCCCGGCTGAGCTTGAGCACCGCCCGAAAGGTGCTGTCCTCGATGGTGTGGATGATCACCCGCTCCAGGGTGAGGCCGCCGGCCTCCAGCAGCTGGGCCATCAGGTCGTGGCTGAGGGGCCGCGGCGGAGGCTGCTCGCTCAGGCCGGCCATGATGTTTTGGGCCTGGGCCTGGTCGATCCAGATCGGCACCTGCCGGCGGCCAGAGGGATCCCGCAGCAGCACGATCGGGCTGCGGCTGGCCGCGTCCAGGGCAATGCCGGCCACGCGCATCTCAACCATCGCTTGCCCGCAGGCCGTTCTGCCCGATTATGGCCAGGGTTGGACGGGTCACTGCATGTTCACCGGGTTGGTGCAGGCCGTGGGCCAGCTGCAGCTCACCGGCACGGGCGTTGAGCTGTTGATCCCCGCCGGCTCGGCCCTGGATCCGGCCGGCTTGCAGTTGGGGGACAGCGTGGCGGTGGATGGCGTCTGCCTGACGGTGACGGCCCGCTCCCCCCAGGGCTTCCGCGCCGATGTGAGCGAGGAGACCCTCTCGCGCACCACCCTGGCGGCCAAGGCCCAACGCCGCGCTTGGGTGAATCTGGAGCCGGCCCTGCGGTTGGCGGATCGGCTCGGCGGACACCTGGTGAGTGGCCATGTGGATGGTCAGGGCACGGTGGTGGCGGTGGAGCAGCAGCCCGCCTCCTGGCGCCTCGGTCTGCGTTGGGATGAGCCCGCCTACGGCCGCTACATCTGCGAGAAGGCCAGCGTGGCAGTGGATGGCATCAGCCTCACGGTGGCGGGCTGCGACGGCGACGGTGCGGCGTTCTGGATCGCCGTGATCCCCCACACCTGGGCCGCCACCACCCTGCGGGAGCGGCGCCCCGGCGATGCGGTGAACCTGGAGGCGGATCTGCTGGCGAAGTACACCGAACGGCTGCTGCGGCAGCCCGGCACCCCTGGCCCTGAAACGGCGCCGCCCCTCACGGCCGCCTGGTTGGCGGAGCACGGTTGGGGTTGAGGTTTGGGATGAGGTTGCGAAACCCTGCCGGCGGCTGACGCCTTGCGTTGGTCTGAATAGCGTCCGGATTGATGTGACTTCACTTCTGTATGGCGACCGACCGTGAGGCGTTCGGCCTCGGCTCCCTGCGCAGCTTCACCATCGCCGAGGGCATCCTGCTGCTGGTGCTCGGCGTGTTGGCGTTGGTGTTCCCGGTGATTGCGTCCGCCTGGGTCACCGTGGTGGTGGCCCTGGCCTTCCTGGTGGGGGGCATCGTGGGCTGGGTGAACGGGCTCAACCGCTCCCGTCGCCTGAGCCGTTGGCACTGCTTCTGGCGCCTGGTGGTGTCCACCTTGTTTGTGGTCACCGGCGCCTGGATCATTCAGCAGTTCAGCTCCGGCCTGGTGCCCGCGGCGGCCCAGGTGGCAGCGCTGGCCTTCGCCATCGGCATCGTCTTCCTCGTCGAGGGGGTGGTGGCGGCGATCGTTGCCCTCTCCCACCGGGACATGGCCGGCTGGGGCTGGGGACTGGCCAACGGCATCGTCACCCTGATTCTGGGGCTGCTGATCGTGACCATGCAGGCCGGTGGACTGCTCACGGTGCTCGGGATCCTGGTGGGGATCAGCTTCCTGTTCAGCGGCGTGGATCTCCTGGTGTTCAGCGCCGCTTTCCACGAGCCGGAGGGCTGACCCCTCAGCTGGTGGCCCCCTCCTCCAGGGGCAGCAGCCAGATGGAGCCGGTTTCCTTGTGCACTTCAATCTTGAATTCCTGGCCCGGCTCCAGACCCATGCGCCGCGTGTAGGCGTGGCCGATCAGCAGGTTGCCGTTGCCGTGCACGCGGGTGCGGAACTCCGCCTGGCGGCCACGGCTGCCGCCCCCACCCCCGCCGCTGGAGCTGTGGCTGGGGAGGGTGTAACCCTTCGCCTCCACCAACGCGCGGTAGAAGCTTTTTTTCAGCAGCCGGCCGCTGGGCCCCACATAGCCGCAGGCTCGGGCGATCTGATCTTCCGGGCGATTGCTCAGGGAGCGTGCCTTGTCGAGCAGGGCCTTGCCTTCCAGCATCTGCACTGGGGCGCTGACTTTCTCTTCGACGAACACCGGAGGCGATGAGGGCTGCTGGCCCGATTGTGCCGATCGCCCGCGAACTTCGGCAAGGGCAGATTGGAACGAAAAGATTCAGTTTTTTGGAGCGTTGCGCTGTAACGGGCAGCGCCCCCTGCCTGGGATCAGCGGCCTAGAGCAGATAAAGGATGCCGTAGAGCACCACCCAAATCCCATCCACGAAGTGCCAGTAGAGCTCCGCCGCCTCGAGGGGGAAGTGATCGCCGCTGCGCACGCGGCCGCCGTTGCGGCTCTGCCACCACACGATCAGGATCATCAGACCACCGAGCGTCACGTGCAGGCCGTGGAAGCCGGTGATCGCATAGAAGGTGCTGGCGAAGAGGTTGTCGGTGAGGCCGAAGGGGAGGCTGAAGTACTCCTTCATCTGCCCCGCTAGGAAGCTGAAGCCCAGGGCCCCGGTGATCAGCAGCCAGCGCTGGCAGCGGTCGGCGTCGTTGTGGCGCAGGGCCGCCCCCGCCCGGTGGAAGGTGAAGCTGCTCACCAGCAGGATCACGGTGTTGAGCGTGGGCAGCAGCAGTTCCAGCTCGTAGGTGGATCCGGACGGCAGCGGGTTCACCGCCCGGAAGGTGAGGTAGGCGGCGAAAAAGCCGGCGAAGGTCATGCCGTCGGCCACCAGGAAGGTGGCCAGCCCAAACATGCGGTGGTCGCCATGCCCACCATCGGCGCCATGGTGCTCGGCGCCGTGGGCCTCAGCCTGGGGGTCAAGCCCCCCTTGGCGTTGATCGGGATTGCTGCTGAGGCTGGTCATCGGGCCGCTGCGGAGGGTGCTGTCGCCATCAGGGTTTGCGCTCGGGATCACCCACGGCCCAGATCTCCCGGCCGCTGGTGGCCGCCAGGCTCAGGCTGCCGGGTTCCACCCCATAGCCGTAGGGCTCGTGCACCAGGGGGGGCTCCCCATGCCAGTTCTCCACCGGCGGCGGCGAGGTGGTGAGCCATTCCGGGGTGAGTGCCTTCCAGGGGTTGTCGCCTGCGGGCTCGCCTCGGAAGGCGCTGAGCACCACGTTCACCAGAAACGGCAGGGTGCTGATGGCCATCAGCAGGGCCCCCACGCTGCTCACCTGGTTGATCAGCTCGAATTGGGGGTCGTATTCCGCCACCCGGCGGGGCATGCCATTGAGGCCCATCCAGTGCTGCGGTGCGAAGCAGAGGTTGAAGCCCACAAAGGTGAGCAGAAAATGCAGCTGGCCCAGGGGCTCATTCATCAACCGGCCGGTGACCTTGGGATACCAGTGGTAGATGGAGGCGAAGATCACGAACACCGTGCCGCCGTAGACGATGTAGTGGAAATGGCCCACCACGAAGTAGGTGTCGTGCACGTGGATGTCGAAGGGCACCTGGGCCAGGGCCACCCCGGTAATACCACCAAACACGAAGTTGAGGATGAACCCGCAGGAGAACAGCATGGCGCTGTTGAGGGCGATCTTGCCGCCCCACAGGGTGGCGAGCCAGTTGAAGAATTTGATGCCGGTGGGAACGGCGATGAACGAGGTGGCGATCGTGAAGAACAGCCGCATCCAGGGGGGTGTGCCGCTGGTGAACATGTGATGCGCCCACACGATCAACCCCAGAAACACGATGCCCAGAATCGAATACACCATCGTGGTGTAGCCGAACAGGGGTTTGCGGGCGTGCACCGGCAGGATCTCACTCACCAACCCAAAGGCCGGCAGCACCATGATGTACACGGCGGGGTGTGAATAGAACCAGAACAGGTGCTGATACACCACGGCATTTCCCCCCAGGGAGGGGTTGAAAAAGCCGGTGTGGGCAATGATGTCGAAGCTCAGCAGCACCAAGGTGCCCGCCAGCACAGGGGTGGAGAGCACCACCAGAATGCTGGTGCCGAGCATGGCCCAGCAGTACATGGGCAGCTGCATCAGCTTCAGGCCCGGCCGCCGCAGCTTGAGGATCGTGGCGATGAAGTTGATGCCCCCAAAGATGGAGCTGCCCCCCAACAGCAGCACGCTCAGGATCCAGATGATCTGTCCGGTGGCCGGGGTGGTGAGGCTCAACGGCGGATAGGCCGTCCAGCCGGATTGGGCGGCACTGGCGATGAAGTAGCTGCTGATCAGCAGCAACCCCGCGGGGGGGATCAACCAGAAGGCCACGGCATTGAGGCGGGGGAAGGCCATGTCCCGGGCGCCCACATAGAAGGGGATCAGGTAGTTGCCGAAGGCGCCATTCACCACCGGCACGATCCACAGGAAGATCATCACCGTGCCGTGCAGGGTGAGCACTTCGTTGTAGGTCTCGCGCGGCAGGAAATCGGAGATCGGGGTGAGCAGCTCGGTGCGGATGGCCCCCGCCAGGGCACCCCCCACCAGGTAGAAGAGAAAGCCGCAAACCAGATACTGCAGGCCGATCACCTTGTGGTCGGTGCTGAAGCTCAAGTAGCGCAGCCAGCCCTGGGGTTGCAGCGGGGCGGCCGTCGGGCTCGCCGAGGGAAGGGTCAGGGTCATGACTGAACGGCGGTGGGGGCCTCGGGGCTGGCGGCGGGGCTGTTTTGGGCCACCCAGTCGGCGAAGGTTTGGGGTTCCTCCACGATCACCGTGGAGCGCATGCCGCCGTGGTACGGCCCGCAAAGCTCTGCGCAGACGATCGGATAGCGGCCGGGACGGGTGGCGGTGAAGCTCAGCAGCGTGGGCTGTCCGGGGATGACGTCTTGCTTGAGGCGAAACTGCGGCACCCAGAAGGCGTGAATCACGTCGTTGGCCTTCATCGTGAGGGCCACGGGTTGGCCCACCGGCACGTGCAGCTCACCGGTGGTGATGCCCGCCTGGGGGTAATGGAAGATGAAGGCGAACTGCATGGCCGTCACATCGATCGGCAGCGGTGCAGCGTCGCCATCAGCCCCCTGGGCCACGGGGCTGATGCCGGCCCAGGTGCGGCTGTCGCTGGCCTCGCTGTGCATGGCGTGCATGCTGTGGTCGTTGAGCGGCGCCATGCCGCCCATGCGGTCGTAGATGTCGTAGCTGTAAATCCCCACGAACAGCACCACCACGGCCGGGACGGCAGTCCAGAGGATTTCCAGGGGCAGATTGCCCTCAATGGCAACCCCATCACCGGCGTCGCCACTGACACGGCGAAAACGCACCAAGCTGTAAACAATCAGCCCGGCGATCCCCAGCAGCAGGATCGTGCCAATGCTGAACAAAACCTTAAACAGCTCGTCGTAAACCGGGGCGTTGAGGCTGGCATCCTCCGGCAGCAGATTGATGTTCTGACCCACCCAAAGCCCTGTCAGAACCAGGGCCATGCCGGTCAGAAGGGTGAGGATGGCGGCGGGAATCCGCATGGGCCCCGATGCTGATGGCCGCACGCTAGGGAGATCCATCGCCGCCGGCGCGTGCTTGTCGTGGCTTGCAGCATTCATGGCCGCGGGCGTGTGGGATTGCTCACCAAAACATCACTGTTGGTATCGCTGTTGGCCGTTCGTTGGGTGTTGTTCACCCAAGCCGAATGGCCTCGTTAGCGTGCCTCCAGTCGCGGTAGGAGCGGTCCATGACGACCACCGGACTGGGTCCCGTCACCCCGCTGCGTGCTCGGCTTGCGGTCCTCAGCGGGCACCTGCTGGTGGCCCTGGTGGCCTTGGTGGCCATTGGTGGTGCCACCCGGGTGATGGAGGCGGGGCTGGCCTGTCCGGATTGGCCGCTCTGTTACGGCACCCTGCTGCCGGGTCGGCAGATGAACCTTCAGGTGTTTCTGGAGTGGTTCCACCGCCTGGATGCCTTTGTGGTGGGGGTGGGCCTGCTGGTGCTGGCGGCGGTGAGTTGCCGTTGCCGGCGGCAGTTGCCCGCCGCGATCCCCGCCCTCACCGTGGCCGCCACGGCCCTGGTGGCCGTGCAGGGCGGCCTGGGTGCGCTCACCGTGACCCTGTTGCTGCCGTTTTCGGTGGTAACCACCCACCTGGTCACCGCCCTGCTGTTGGTGGCCCTGCTCAGCGCCTGCACCCAGCTGCTGCTGGGCGACCCCCAGGAGCCAAGTGCCCTGCCCACGGCTCCCACGGGGTTGCCATGGGCCTGGCCATGGCTCGCCGCCCTGGCGGCCCTGGCGGTGCTGCTGCAGTGCGCCCTCGGTGGGCTGATGGCCAGCCAGTGGGCCGCGGGCTCCTGTTTGGCCTCCGGTGATGGCTGCGGCTGGCTGTGGGCCCATCGCCTTGGCGCCCGTGCCGCCGCGGTGGTGGTGATGGCCGTGGCGGCCGTCGCCCTCTGGTGCCGTCCCCGGGAGCGGGGGCTGGCGGCCTTCGCGGTTGCCCTGGTGTTGGCTCAGGTGGCGCTGGGGGTGATGGCCCTGCGGCTCAGCCTCAGCGTGCCCGCCGTCACCGTGGCCCACCAGATCGGCGCCGCGCTGCTGGTGGCCGTGCTGGCCGCCCTGCTGGTGCGCGGCGGGCCCATCAGGCGCCCTGGCGCCCCGATCCTTCGCCTTGAGGCCCATGGTTAGCGCCCCCTCCGTTGCCGCCGCGGCGGCGCTGCCCCTGGGCCGGGAGCAGGTGGTGCCTTCGCGGGCCAAGGTGCGGCTGCCGGCGTGGCTGGAGATCGCCAAGCCGCGGTTGATCCCCCTGCTGCTGGCCACCACCCTGGGGGGCATGGCCCTGTCGGAGGGCTGGCCGCTGCCACCCCTGCGCCTCGCCTGCACCCTGGGGGGTGGTGCCCTGGCCGCCGCCGCCGCTGGGGTGCTCAATTGCCTCTGGGAGCAGGAGCTGGATGGGCGCATGCTGCGCACCAGCGGCCGCGCCCTGCCCTCCGGCCGGCTGTCGGTGGGCACCGCCTTTGCCATCGCCGTGGCCCTGGCCCTGGCGGCCGCCACCCTGCTGGTGGGTGGCGTGAACTGCCTGGCGGCCAGCCTGTCGCTCCTGGGGCTGTGCAGTTATGTGCTGCTCTACACGGTGCTGCTCAAGCCCCGCACCCCCCAGAACATCGTGATTGGCGGGGTGGCCGGCGCCATTCCACCGCTGGTGGGGGCTGCTGCCGCCAGCGGCCATCTCGGACTCGGCAGCTGGTGGCTGTTTGCCCTGGTGATGGCCTGGACCCCCGCCCACTTCTGGGCCCTGGCCCTGCTGCTCAAGGACGACTACCGCGCCGTCGGCATCCCGATGCTGCCGGTGGTGAAGGGCAGTGCCGTCACCGCCCGAAGCATTGGGGCCTATGCCTGGGCCACCGTGCTGCTCAGTGTGCTGGGGGTGTGGACGTTGCCCAGCGGCGGCCTGCTCTACGGCCTGCTGTTGCTGCCCTTCAACGCGCGCCTGCTGCAAATGGCCTGGGGGCTGCGCCGTCAGCCCGACGACCTGCAGCGGGCCAAGGGGCTGTTCCGCTGGTCGATTTTGTACCTCTTTGGGCTGTGCCTGCTGCTGTTGCTGGCCCGGTTGCCGGCGGGGGATCAGTTCAGCCGCCAGGGTCTCGACCTGTTGGCTCAGCTGGGGTCCGGCGCGGCAGCCTCCACCCTGGCCATGCCTGGGGTGGGCTGAGCTTTCTAGATTTGAGCCTCGTCGGGCCAGTCGGGGTTGTCAGCGGTGCAGGGTGCGGGTGCCAGTCCGGTGATTGAGCTGCAGGACGTCCGCAAGCGCTACGGCAAGGGTGAGCGCGCCGTGGAGGCCCTGCGGGGCCTGAATCTGGCCGTGCCCCAGGGCAGCCTGTATGGCCTGCTGGGCCCCAATGGGGCGGGCAAAACCACCGCCCTGCGGATCCTGGCCACCCTGCTGGCCCCCTGCGGAGGATCCGTGCGGGTGGCGGGCCTCGATGCCATCGCGGATCCCCGCGGCGTGCGTGAGCGCCTGGGTTACGTGGCCCAGGAGGTGGCGCTCGACAAGATCCTCACGGGGCGTGAGCTGTTGGCCCTCCAGGGCGACCTGTATCACCTGCCTCGCGTTCAGCGGGATGGGCGCATCGCGGAGCTGATGGTCCTGCTGGGCATGGAGGGCTGGATCGACCGCCGCTGCGGCACCTACTCCGGCGGCATGAAGCGCCGGCTGGATCTGGCGTCGGGTCTGTTGCACCGGCCCCAGGTGCTGGTGCTGGATGAGCCCACCGTGGGTCTCGACATCGAGAGCCGCGCCGCCATTTGGCAGGTGCTGCGGCAGCTGCGGGATCAGGGCACCACGGTGCTGCTGAGCAGCCACTACCTGGAGGAGGTGGATGCCCTGGCGGACCACCTCGCCATCATCGAAGACGGCCGCGTGATCGCCGCCGGCCGCCCCCAGGAGCTCAAGGCCGCCCTCGGCGGCGACCGCGTCACCCTGCGGGTGCGGGAATTCAGCGACGAGCCGGAGGCCCTGCGGGTGCAGCAGCTGGTGCAGGCCTGCCCCGGGGTGCGCCAGGTGGTGGTCAACCGGGCCCAGGGCTTCTCCCTCAACCTCGTGGTGGAACACGACGGCGTGGTGGAGCAGCTGCGCCGCCAGCTCAGTGAGGCCTCCCTGCCGGTGTTTGCCCTGGCCCAGAGCCGCCCCAGCCTCGATGACGTCTACCTCCAGGCCACCGGCCGCACCTTGATGGATGCGGAGCTGGCGGTGGCCGGCAGCCGCGACCCCAAGGCGGAGCGCAAGCAGGCCATGCGCTGACCCCCCACCCCTGTTGTTGATCGTTCCGCCGTTGCTCCCATCGCCATGACCAGCGCCGCCCCCTCCCTGCTCAGCCCCGATGCGGGCCAGCCCGCTCCGCGCTCGGCGCTGGCGGACCTGGCCCAGGAAACCTTCGCCCTCTGCCGGCGGCTGTTCCTGCAGCTGCTGCGCCGCCCCTCCACCCTGGTGGCCGGCGTGCTGCAGCCCCTGATCTGGTTGGTGCTGTTCGGGGCCCTGTTCGCCAATGCACCCGCTGGTCTGCTGCCGGATGGCCTCAGCTACGGCCGCTTCCTGGGGGCCGGCGTGATTGTGTTCACCGCCTTCAGCGCCGCCCTTAACGCCGGCCTGCCGGTGATGTTCGACCGGGAATTCGGCTTCCTCAACCGCCTGCTGGTGGCACCGCTGCGCTCCCGCAGCTCGATCGTGCTGGCTTCGGTGCTCTACATCACGGCCCTGAGCCTGGTGCAGAGCCTGGCGATCATGGCCACGGCGGCCGCCCTGGGCTACGGCTGGCCCGGGGGCAGCGGCCTGCTGCTGGTGCTGGTCACCCTGCTGCTGCTGGTGTTTGCCGTCACCGGCCTCAGCCTGGGCCTGGCCTTCGCCCTGCCGGGGCACATCGAACTGATCGCCGTGATCTTCGTGGCCAACCTGCCGCTGCTGTTCGCCAGCACCGCCCTGGCGCCGCTGAGCTTCATGCCCCGCTGGTTGGGGTGGCTGGCGGCCGTGAATCCCCTTACCTTCGCCATTGAACCGATCCGGGCCGCCTATGCGGGCCAGTTCTCCCTCTCCGCCGTGGTGTTGCAGGCCCCCTATGGGGATGTCACCGCCAGCGGTTGTTTGGGGGTGCTGGCCGTGCTGGCGGTGGGCCTGTTTCTGCTGATCCGCCCCCTGCTGGATCGCAAGCTCTCCTAACGCCTGTTCGCCGTGACGCGCCGCCCCGAGCCCACACTCTCCCCCCAGGCCCGCCGCCAGGCCCACCACCAAGCCCTGCTGGAGGCCCTGGCCCAGCGCGATGGCCAAGGGATGGAGCGCCTGCTGGGGCAATGGGTGCATCGCTACGGCCACCCCTCCCTGGCTGGCCTGCTGCTGGAGCTGCAGCAGGCCGACCCCGGCGGCATGGCCTGGTGGCAGGGGGGATCCGAGCCGCCCGCTGAGCGCGCGCCCCAGCCCAACCAAGAGCTGGCCCGGCTGCGCTCCTGGCTGCCGGATCGGGTGGAGCGTCGCCGTGCGGCTTGATCGCCAGCGCCTGCAGGGCGGTTTGATCGTGTCGGTGCAGGCGCCGGAGGGCTCGCCCATGCGCCACAACGACGTGATCGCCGCCATGGCGGAGGCCAGCCTCAACAATGGTGCGGTGGGGGTGCGGCTGGAGAGCCCTGAGCACATCGGGGCCGTGCGGCGCCGCTGCCCCGATGCCCTGATCATCGGCCTCTGGAAGCGCACGTTCCCCGGCAGTTCGGTGTACATCACCCCCCGCTGGCAGGAGATCCAGGCGGTGTGGGCCGCCGGGGCGGATGTGATTGCCCTGGATGCCACCGAGCGGATGCGCCCCGATGGGGAATCCTTGGAGACGCTGGTGCGACGCGCCCGTGAAGACCTGGGGGCGCCCTTGATGGCCGACATCGACAGCGTGGCCAACGGCCTGCGGGCCGCGGAGCTGGGTTGCCCCTGGGTGGGCACCACCCTCTACGGCTACACCGAGGCCACCGCCCAGCAGGCCCCGCCGGCCTGGGGCCTGCTGCCGCAGTTGCGGCAGCAGCTGCCCGCCGACACCCTGCTGATCTGCGAGGGGGGCATCGCCAGTGCCCAGCAGGCCCGGCAAGCCATCGACACCGGGGCCGATGCCGTGGTGGTGGGCACCGCCATCACGGGCGTGGACCTGCAGGTGGCCGCCTACCGGCGCCAACTGGAGGCCTAGGAAGGGAACCTGAAGCCTGGGGCACCGCCCCCGGATCGCCCACACACTGGGGTGGTCTCAAGGGTCTTGCCGTTGAGATGCCTGTCCGCTTCCAGGAGGTGTGCCGTGGCCTCTCCCCGCCTGTTGTCGTTGCTCCCCATGGCCCTCGGGGGGCTGCTGTTGACCACCGCTCCGGTGGTGGGGCTGTCGCTGGACGACGTGCAGGCCCTGAACCGGGAGCTGGGCCGCCTGTGCGCGGACCCGCCGCGGCAGGCCTTTGCGGTCTGCCGCATTCACGCCCGTCTGGTGCGGGCCATGTAGGGGCGGCGGGCGCCCCGGGGGATCACATCATCCCGGGCATGCCCATGCCACCCATGCCGCCCATTCCACCCATACCGCCCATGCCACCCATGTCGCCACCGGGGGCGGCGGCGGCCGGGGGCTCCGGCTTGTCGGCGATCACCGCTTCGGTGGTGAGCAGCAGCGATGCGATC
>CAWUND010000008.1:0-19318 GCA_963923815.1 uncultured bacterium | reverse complement strand
TCGTTCTCGAGATTGATGTCCACCTCACGGTTGGAGGGGGAGATCATCTTCATGTTGCGCACCTTCCGATCGATGATCGATTCGGGCAGGTCGAACTCGGCCACCATGCACAGGGGGATGGCCCCGCCGCAGGGTTTGGCGTTGTCGAGCTTGCGCTCGAAGATCCAGGTCTGAATGCCCGCCTTGGCCAGCACTTCGGCAGCACAGGAACCGCTCGGGCCGCCGCCCACCACCGCGACTCGCAACATCTTGAAACCCGCTCCACCAGACGGTTGTTGCGCGAAGCTAACACCGCTGCCAGGGCGTCCGCTGGCGGCTCCGGGGCCCGCCGGTAGCATCACCCCATCCCTGACCTCCGGGAGACCAGGCTTGCCCAGCGCCGGACGCGCCCCGAAGCCGACGTTGCCGGACCAGCGCATGGATCCCGCAGATCTGATGGAGATCCCCCTCGCCCGACGCACGGTGCCCCGGGCGCTGCAACGTCGTTTCAGTTGGCGCAATGCCCTGATCGGTGCCGGGGGTGTGGTGCTGGTGGCCGCTGCAGCGGTGGCGCTGGCTCCCCCGTCCCTGCGCCGGCTGCTGGCACCGCCGCCGGTGCCAGGGGTGAAGGCCCGCCTCAGCCCCGATGGGCGCCTGTTGGGGCATTTCCCCTACGGCGAGGTCTCCAGCGCTGAGCTGGTGAGCATGGCCCCCGGCGTGCAGTTGCAGCGCGATGCGGCGGAGGCCCTGCAGGCCCTGCAGGCGGCGGCGGCGGCCGATGGCATCGACATCCGTGTGTTGAGCGCCTTCCGCTCCATCGCGCTGCAAAAACAGATCTTTTTCGATGTGAAATCGGAGCGCAACCAAAGCGCCCTCGAGCGTGCCCAAGTGAGCGCTCCACCGGGGTTCTCGGAACACAGCACCGGCTATGCGGTGGATCTGGGGGATGGCCGGGCCCCGGCCACCAATCTCTCCCCCAGCTTTGATCAAACGGCGGCCTACCGCTGGCTGCAGGAGCACGCCAACCGCTTCCATTTCCACCTGTCGTTTCCCCAGGCCAACCGCCAGGGGGTGAGCTACGAGCCCTGGCACTGGCGGTTTGAGGGCTCTGCCGACGCCCTGAAGGTGTTTGAGGCCGCGCAACGGTTGGAGCGCTAATGCCACCCCTGCCCGAGCTGCTGGCCCCGGCGGGCTGCTGGGCTTCCCTGCGGGCTGCCGTGGCCAACGGGGCCGATGCCGTGTATTTCGGCGTGGATCGCTTCAATGCGCGCCTGCGGGCGGAGAACTTCCGCCTTGACGACCTGCCGGAGGTGATGGCCTGGCTGCACCGCCGCGGCGTCAAGGGCTTTCTCACGGTGAACGTGCTGGTGTTCACCCATGAACTCGCGGATGCGGCCGAGCTGTTGCTGGCGGCGGCCGCCGCCGGCGTCGATGCGCTAATCGTGCAAGACATCGGCCTGGCGGTGCTGGCGGCCCAGCTGACACCGGGCCTGGCGGTGCATGGCTCCACCCAGATGTCGATCACCAGTGCCGCCGGCGTGGCGATGGCGGCCGAATTGGGGGCCGTGCGGGTGGTGTTGGCGCGGGAGCTTGGCCTGCGGGATCTGGAGCGCCTCCAGCGGCAACTCGACCAGCGGGGGCTCGCCATGCCCCTGGAGGTGTTTGTGCATGGGGCCCTGTGCGTGGCCTATTCCGGGCAGTGCCTCACCAGCGAAGCCCTGGGGCAGCGCAGTGCCAACCGCGGCGAATGTGCCCAGGCCTGCCGGTTGCCCTATCAGCTGGTGGTGGATGGTGAGCCGCGCGATCTCGACGATCGGCGCTATCTGCTCTCCCCCCAAGATCTGGCCGCGTGGGAGCTGCTGCCCCAGCTCCAGCAGGCCGGCGTGGCGAGCCTCAAAATCGAAGGCCGGCTCAAGGACGCGTCCTATGTGGCCGCCGTCACGGAGGCCTACCGCGTGGGCCTCGACCAACTGGGCCTGGAGCAAAACGACCCCCACCGGCTCGATCGACAGGCGCAGGCCGACCTGCGGCGCCAGCTGGAACTCAGCTTCTCCCGCGGACTCGGCACGGGTTGGTTTGAGGGCATCGACCACCAACGCCTGGTTCAAGGGCGCTGGAGCAAAAAGCGTGGCCCCTTGGTGGGGCGGCTGGAACAACTGGAACCGCGGGGCGTGCTGGTGCTGCGCACCGACCAACCCCTCAAGGCCGGCGATGGCGTGGTGCTGGAGCGCCCCGGCCGCGACCCCCTGCAGCCGCCGGAGGAGGTGGGGGGACGGTTGATGCGGGTGGACCCCAGGCCGAGGGGCCGCGTGGCCGTCACCCTCGGGCCCGGGCGCATCAACCTCGACGGCCTGATCCCGGGTTCCCCCTGTTGGCTCAGCAGTGATCCCCAGCTGGAGAGCCGCCTGCAACGTCTGGCGGAGCGGGATGCCCCCGAACCCCGCCGCGGTTTGCGCCTGCGGGTGAGTGGCCGGGCCGGTGAGCCCCTGCGGCTCACGGTGCTCGCTGCCGAAGGTCTGGAGGCCGTTGCGGTCGCGGCCAGCTCAGAGCAGCCCCTGCAGGCGGCCCGCGACACCGGCCTGGATGCCGAGCGCCTCCGCCAGCAACTGGGGCGCCTGGGCGGCACCCCTTGGCAGCTCACGGATCTGGAGGTGGAGCTGGAGGGGGCGGTGTTCCTGCCGGTGGCCCAGCTCAATGCCCTGCGGCGCACCGTTGTGGATCAGCTTGCCGATGCCCTGGCGGCCCCCCTGGCCCCGCCGCCCCCGAGTCAGGCGACCCCTGGTGCGGAGGCGGTCTTGAAGGGGCTGCTCCACCGGGCCCGCGCCTGGGAGTCCCCGGCCACTGCAGCCGCCACCGAATCAGCCACCACCATCCAGCCCTGCCTCACCGTGTTGGCCCGCAGCCTTGAACAGGTGGAGGCCCTGCGGGGCCTTGCCGTGGAGCGGGTGATTGTGGAGCTGGAGCAGCCCGCCCAGCTGCGCCAAGCCGTGGAGTTGGGCAGGGGCCAGTGGCCAGGGGGCATCTGGTTGGCGGGTCCGCGCATCTGCAGACCGGATGAGGCCTGGACCCTCGAACCGCTGCTGCGGGCGGCCCCCGACGGCTTCCTGGTGCGCAATGCCGACCAACTGGAGCGCCTCACGCCCCAGGCCCCTTGCCAAGGGGATTTCTCCCTGAACGTGGCCAACCCCCTGGCGGCCCACTGGCTCCTTCGCCGCTGGGGCTTGCAGCGCCTCACCGCCAGCTACGACCTGGCCCTCGATCAACTGCTGGATCTGGTGGCCGGCTGCCCCCCCGGCAGCCTTGAGATCACCCTGCATCAGCACATGCCGTTGTTCCACATGGAGCACTGCCTGTTCTGCGCGTTTCTCTCCGACGGCCACGACCACACCGATTGCGGTCGCCCCTGCGAGCACCACACGGTGCTGTTGCGAGACCGCAGCGGTGCGGAGCACCCTCTACGGGCCGACCTGGGTTGCCGCAACACCCTGTTCAACGGCCGGGCCCAGACCGCGGCGGAAGCACTTCCCCAGCTGCTGGCGGCCGGCGTTCGCCACCTGCGGCTCGAGCTCCTGCAGGAATCGGCGGCCGATGTGCAGCGCCGGGTGCAGCTCTACGGCCAGGCCCTCGCCGGCCAAATCAGCGGCCGTGAGGTGTGGCAGCGTGAACAGCTCGACAACCGCCTAGGGGTGACCCGCGGCACCCTGCTGGAGCGCCGCTGAGGCCGGGCAAGGCCCTGCGATAGCATCACCCCACGCACCGTTGGACCATCGGCTTCGGCACGCCGAGACCGCAATTCAGTGAGCCACTCCGTGGCGGATCCGTTGTTGATCCAATACCTGATCAACCCTTGATCTCACCTTTTGATCACGATCCGGGAGATCCACTGATGTCTTCCCGCTGCACGGAATCCGCCGTTGATTCCGGTTTCACCCTGTTCTTCTCCATCTCCCCATGAGCGGCCAGCACCCGGGCACACCGATCCGCAACATTGCGATCATTGCCCACGTTGACCACGGCAAAACCACCCTGGTGGACGCCCTGCTGGCGCAATCGGGCATCTTCCGCGACAACGAAGCGGTGCCCACTTGCGTGATGGACTCCAACGATCTGGAGCGGGAGCGCGGCATCACGATCCTCTCCAAGAACACCGCCGTGGATTACGACGGCATTCGGATCAACATCGTGGACACCCCGGGCCACGCCGATTTCGGCGGTGAGGTGGAACGGGTGCTGGGGATGGTGGATGGCTGTCTGCTGATCGTGGACGCCAACGAGGGGCCCATGCCCCAAACCCGCTTCGTGCTCAAAAAAGCCCTGGAAAAGGGCCTGCGCCCGATCGTGTTTGTCAACAAGATCGACCGTGCCCGCGTGGATCCCGAGCAGGCCGTCGACAAGGTGCTCGACCTGTTCCTGGAGCTGGGTGCCGACGACGACCAGTGCGATTTCCCGTATCTGTTCGGCAGTGGCATGGGCGGCTACGCCAAGCCCGACATGAAGACCGACAGCGACAACATGCGGCCGCTGTTCGATGCCATCCTGCGCCACGTTCCGCCGCCGGTGGGTGACCCCGAAAAGCCCCTGCAGCTGCAGGTCACCACCCTCGACTACAGCGATTTCCTCGGCCGGATCATGATCGGCCGGATCCACAACGGCACCATCCGCGCCAACCAGCCGGTGGCCCTGCTGCGCGATGACGGCAGCGTCAAGCGCGGGCGCATCAGCAAGCTGCTGGGCTTCCAGGGCCTGCAGCGGGTGGAGATTGAAGAAGCCCGCGCCGGCGACCTGGTGGCCGTGGCCGGTTTCGATGAAGTCAACATCGGCGAAACCATTGCCTGCCCCGACAACCCGGAGGCCCTGCCGCTGATCAAGGTGGACGAGCCCACCCTGCAGATGACCTTCGTGGTCAACGACTCGCCCTTCGCCGGCAAGGAGGGCAAATTCGTCACCAGCCGTCAGGTGCGCGATCGCCTCCAGAAGGAGCTGCTCACCAACGTGGCCCTGCGGGTGGAAGACACCGATTCGCCGGACCGTTGGGCCGTGAGCGGCCGCGGTGAGCTGCACCTCGGGATCCTGATCGAAACCATGCGCCGCGAGGGGTATGAGTTCCAGGTGTCCCAGCCCCAGGTGATCTTCCGCACCATCGATGGCACCCCCTCCGAGCCCTTTGAAACCCTGGTGCTCGACGTGCCTGAGGAGTCCGTGGGCGCCTGCATCGAAAAACTCGGCATCCGCAAGGCCGAGATGCAGAACATGGAAAACACCAACGACGGCCGCACCCAGCTGGAGTTCGTGGTGCCCTCCCGCGGCCTGATCGGCTTCCGGGGCGAGTTCATCCGCGCCACCCGGGGTGAGGGGATCATGAGCCACTCTTTCCTCGACTACCGCAAGATGCAGGGCGACTTCGATGCCCGCCGCAACGGTGTGTTGATCGCCTTCGAGGAGGGCACCGCCACCTTCTACGCCCTGAAGAACGCCGAAGACCGCGGCCAGTTCTTCATCACCCCGGGCACCAAGGTGTACAAGGGCATGATCATCGGCGAGAACAACCGTCCGCAGGACCTCGAGATCAACGTCTGCAAGACCAAGCAGCTCACCAACATGCGCTCCGCCGGCGCTGAGGAACTCGACACCCTGCAGGCTCCCTTGCAGATGACCCTCGAGCGGGCCCTGGAATACATCGGCCCCGATGAAATGCTCGAGGTGACCCCCGAGTCGATCCGCCTGCGCAAGCTGCCCGCCAAGAAGCCCGCCAAGCGTTGACCGCTGCGCTCGATCCCGACGAGCAACCGTTGATGGCTGACCCCCGTTTTGAGCAGGCCGTGGCCCTGTTCAATGCGGGGGAGTGGTACGCCTGCCACGACGGCTTCGAGGAGCTCTGGCACGAGTGCCAGGGCCCCAGCCGCAAGGCGCTGCAGGGGATCCTGCAGATCGCCGTGAGCCAGCTGCATCTGCAGCGGGGCAACCAACGGGGCGCCACCGTGCTGCTGGGGGAAGGGTTGGGGCGCCTGCAGGCCTATGGCCCCGTGCAGCTGGGCCTCGACCTCAACCACCTGCGCAGCGGTGCCCAGGCCTGGCTCCAGGCCCTGCAGCAGCAACGGCCCGTGGACAGCCTGCCGCCACCGCAGCTGCGGCCGGCCCTGTGACGCGGGATACGATGGCCGCCAGTTCAACGCACGTGCACGGGGTGAGCGGCGGATCCCACCAGATGCACGGCCAGATGCACCCCCACCACAAGGATTTGAGCAAGCGACTGCTTCGGCTGGCAGCCCGTGCCCTGGCCCTGGCTGGCCTCGCGGGGGCGTCCCTAGCCCCGGGCTTCGCCCAGGCCAACAGCCCCAAGGGGCCGTCTGAGGCCACCCCCTTGCCCGTGCAGCCCGCCCCGGCCCGCGTGCGCACCGGCCTGGTCACCATCGAATCCGACCTGCAGCGGGCGGATCAATCCACCGGGGTGATCACCGCCAGCGGCAACGTGCGCATCGTGTATCCCGACCAGCGGGTGGTGGCCACGGCCCGTCAAGCCCAGTACTTCAGCCGTGAGGGGCGTGTGGTGCTCAGCGGCGATGTGGACATCGTGCAAGAGGGGGGCAACCTGCTGCGGGCTGAACGGGTGATCTACCTGGTGGAGCGCGACCGTCTTGTGGCGATCCCCCCCAGCGGCCAACAGGTGTACAGCCGCGTCAGCCTGCCGGCGCGGCAGCGTGCGGCCCAACCATGACCCTGCAACTGGATCAGGTGGCCCTCACCATCGCGGGCCGGCCGTTGGTGAAGCAGGTGAGCCTCAACCTGGAGCCCGGGGAGGTGGTGGGCCTGCTCGGCCCCAATGGCGCCGGCAAGACCACCACCTTCAACCTCGTCACCGGCCTGTTGAGGCCCGATTCCGGGGATGTGGTGATGAATGGCCACAGCATTGCCGAGTTGTCCATGCCCCTGCGGGCCCGCCTGGGCATCGGCTACTTGCCCCAGGAGGCCAGCGTGTTCCGCAACCTCAATGTGCGCGACAACCTGCTGCTGGCCCTGCAGGAAAGTGGCCTACCCGCCGGGGAGCGGCGCCAACGGGCTGAGCGCCTGATCGAGGATTTCCACCTCAGCGCCTTCGCCCACCGCCGTGGTTTTCAGCTCTCCGGCGGTGAGCGGCGCCGCTGCGAGGTGGCCCGGGCCCTGGCGGTGGGGGAAGCGGGTCCCCGTTACCTGCTGCTGGATGAACCCTTCGCCGGCGTCGACCCGCTGGCGGTGGCGGATCTCCAGGGGCTGATCGCAAGCCTGCGCGACCGCGGCATGGGCATCTTGATCACCGACCACAACGTGCGCGAAACCCTGGCGATCACCGACCGCGCCTACATCCTCACGGAGGGCAGCATCCTGGCCAGTGGCTCCTCCCGGGAGATGGCCAGCGATCCCCTGGTGCGTCGCCATTACCTCGGGGAGGATTTCCGGCTGTGAAGGCATTCCACTCCCCCCTGGCGCAGCTGCGCCGCCAATGGCTTCGCCTGCCCCTGCTCGACCGTTGGCTCACCTCCGAGCTGATCGCGCCGCTGCTCTTTGGCATCGCAGCCTTCACGGCCGTGTCCCTCTCGGTGGGGGTGGTGTTCGAGCTGGTGCGGATGGTGGCCGAATCCGGCATGCCCCTGCTCGCCGCCGGTCAGGTGCTGGCGCTGCGGCTGCCGGGCTTCCTGGTGCTCTCCTTCCCCATGGCCACCCTGTTGGCCACCCTGTTGGCCTTCAGCCGCCTCTCCGCCAACAGCGAGCTCACGGCCCTGCGCAGCCTCGGGGTGAAGACCTGGCGCATGGTGCTGCCGGCCCTGGTGTTGGCGCTGCTGATGAGTGTGCTCACCTTCGTGTTCAACGATGTGATCGTGCCGGCCGCCAACACCCAGGCCTCGCTCACCTTCGATTCCGCCCTCGGCAGGGCCCTCTCCGCCAAGACCGGCAAAAACATCGTGTATTCCCGGTTTGGCCCCATCGCCCCCAAAACCCCCGGCGACCCGCCGGAGGATGGCCTCACCCAGCTGTTCTATGCCCGCGAGTTCAAGGGGGGCACCATGAGCCAGGTCACCGTGCTCGATCTCTCCCGGGCCAGCATGCAGCAGGTGCTCACCGCAAAGTCGGCCGTCTGGGATGAGCGCAAGGCGATGTGGGAATTCCGCAACGGCAGCATCCTCACCGTCGACCCCGACAGCGACATCACCACCTCGGCGAAATACACGAGCTACTTCTATCCGTTTGTGCGCACCCCCATCGATGTGGCGGAGCTCCCCAGCGATGCCGCCCAGATGACCGTGGGCCAAGCCATGCGGGCCGAGGCGCTGCTCAGCCAGGCGGGGGATCAGAAGGAGGCCCGCCGCCTACGGGTGCGGATTCAAGAGAAGTTTGCCTTCCCCACCATTTGTTTGGTGTTTGGTCTGATCGGCAGCAGCCTCGGCGTGCGGCCCAACGCCCGCACCAGCCGCAGCCAGGGCTTCGGCATCAGCGTGCTGCTGATCTTTGGCTACTACCTGATGAGCTTCATCTTCAGCTCATTGGGGATCAAGGGCACCCTGCTGCCGTTCTTTGCCGCCTGGATGCCCGTGCTGATCGGGCTGGCGGGCGGTCTTCAACTGTTGCGACAGGCCAGCCGCTAGGGCCCGGCCAGCACCCGTTGCCGCACGGCAGACTGGCTCAGGTCTTCCTGCAGCCCTCCCCGACGTGTCCGATCCGGTCCTGGCCCTTGGCCTCGGCGCCTTTGCCCTGCTGCTGCTGGCCTTGCCGCTGTCGTTCTGGAGCGTGAGCAGCGGTGGCCAGGGCAGCTCCCTGGTGCGGTTGCTGGTGGCTGCCGCCAACCTCGCCCTCACCGCCCAACTGGTGCTGCGCTGGTGGCAATCGGGTCACTTCCCGATCAGCAACCTCTACGAATCGCTGTGTTTCCTCGCCTGGGCCAGCACCCTCACCCAGTTGCTGGTGGAGCGCAGCTACCCCAGCCCGGTGGTGGCCGCCGCAGCCACCCCCATGGCCCTGGGGGGCGTGGCCTTCGCCAGCTTTGCCCTGCCCGACCAACTGCAACAGGCGGCTCCACTGGTGCCGGCCCTGCGCTCCAGCTGGTTGGTGATGCACGTGAGCGTGATCATGGTGAGCTACGCGGCCCTGCTGGTGGGATCGCTGCTCTCCCTGGCGGTGTTGGTCACCGACAGGGGCCAACAGCTGGAGCTGCGCAGCAGTTCCATTGGCAGCGGTGGCTACCGCCAGGCGGAGCTGGCGGGGGCGGCCACCGGCGGCAGCTTCAATTTCAGCAGCGGCAACCTCTCGCTGAGCGAGCAGCTCGACAGCCTCAGCTACCGCACGATCACCGTGGGCTTTCTGCTGCTGTCGGTGGGGATCGTCAGCGGAGCCGTCTGGGCCAATGAGGCCTGGGGCAGCTGGTGGAGCTGGGACCCCAAGGAAACCTGGGCCCTGATCTGCTGGCTGGTGTATGCCGCTTACCTGCACACGCGCCTCAGCCGCGGCTGGCAGGGCCGCCGTCCCGCCCTGGTGGCGGTGGCAGGGTTCGTGGTGATTTGCGTCTGCTACATCGGGGTCAACCTGCTGGGCATCGGCTTGCACAGCTACGGCTGGTTCCTCAGCGCCTAACAAAAAGGGCCTAGCAAAAAGGGGCCCCAAGGGCCCCTGCTGTCTGGTCTGGTGGTGGGGCTTCAGGCGGCCACCGCCACCGGGCGCTTGCTGTTGCGAATGCCGGTGATGGCCTCGGCATAGCTGGGCTGGTTGAACACACCGGAGCCGCTCACGATGGCGTTGGCGCCAGCGTCGATCACCTTCCAGGCGTTCTCAGCCTTGATGCCGCCGTCCACCTCGATCCAGGGGTCGAGGCCCTTCTCATCGCACAGGCGGCGCAGGTCGCGGATCTTCTGCACCTGGCTTTCGATGAAGCTCTGACCACCGAAGCCGGGGTTCACGCTCATCACCAGCACCAGGTCGCACAGCTCGAGGCAGTACTCCAGGGTGTCGATCGGCGTGCCGGGGTTGAGCACGGCGCCGGCCATCTTGCCCAGATCCTTGATCTGGCCGAGGTTGCGGTGCAGGTGGGTGCAGGCCTCCACCTGAACGGAAATGATGTCGGCGCCAGCCTTGGCGAAGTCGGCCACGTACTTCTCAGGCTCCACAATCATCAGGTGCACATCCAGGGGCTTCTGGGTCACCGGGCGCAGGGCCTCAACGATCATCGGGCCGATGGTGATGTTGGGCACGAAGCGGCCATCCATCACATCCACGTGAATCCAGTCGGCACCGGCTGCATCCACGGCCCGCACGTCCTCACCCAGACGGGAGAAATCGGCGGACAGGATCGACGGGGAGATCACCAGGGGCTTGGTGCTCATGGGTGCCACCGGGGGGACAAGGAAGGGCGATTGTAAGAAGCAGCCCCCTTGCACCCCCTCCCCGGGCAGGGGCCACCGGGAAGCACTGATACAGTGAGCGGCGCTTAAAGCCCGAGAGGGCCTGCAGCTGCTGGACTGTCGGCTGGTGTTCCCAGTTGCCTGGCGTCAGCTGCTCCCCTCCTCCAGCCAGCGCTACCCCTTCCCTTTGCCGGATCTGACGTGGATCGCACCCTGATTCAGGAAATTCTCGAGGTTGTTGAACAGGCCGCGATCGCGTCCGCCAAGCTCACCGGCATGGGCCTCAAGAACGAGGCTGACGCCGCCGCCGTGGAGGCCATGCGTGAGCGCATGGGCAAGATCCAGATGCAGGGCCGCATCGTGATCGGCGAGGGTGAGCGCGACGAAGCCCCGATGCTCTACATCGGCGAAGAGGTGGGTAGCGGCACCGGCCCCGGCGTGGATTTCGCCGTGGACCCCTGCGAAGGCACCAACCTCTGCGCCAACAGCCAGCGTGGCTCCATGGCCGTGCTGGCCGCCTCCGACCGCGGTGGCCTGTTCAATGCACCCGACTTCTACATGAAGAAGCTGGCTGCCCCCCCGGCCGCCAAGGGCAAGGTGGACATCCGCAAGTCGGCCACCGAGAACATCAAGATCCTCAGCGAGTGCCTCGGCCTGCCCGCCGATGAGCTGGTGATTGTGGTGATGGACCGTGCCCGCCACAAAGACCTGATCAAGGAAATCCGCGCCACCGGCGCCCGCGTGCAGCCCATTTCGGATGGCGACGTGCAGGCCGCCATCGCCTGCGGTTTCGCCGGCACCGGCACCCACTGCCTGATGGGCATCGGTGCGGCCCCTGAAGGGGTGATCTCCGCCGCCGCCCTGCGCGCCCTGGGCGCCCACTTCCAGGGCCAGCTGGTGTACGACCCCGCCGTGGCCCAAACCTCCGAGTGGGAAGGCCTCACCAAGGAAGGCAACCTGGCTCGCTTGGCCGAAATGGGCATCAACGACCCCGACAAGGTCTACGAAGCCGAAGAGCTCGCCAGCGGTGAGAACGTGATGTTCGCCGGCAGCGGCATCACCGATGGCCTGCTGTTCGACGGCGTCAAGTTTGAGAAGGACTGCACCCGCACCAGCTCCCTGGTGATCAGCACCCTCGACAACACCGCCCGCTTCACCACCACCGTGCACATCAAGGACGGCGCCAAGAGCATCGCCCTGCGCTGAGCACATCCGTGCCTGAGCCGCCTCCCCCGCCCCCGAGGCGGAGGAGGCGGTTTCCGTCTCTTGTCCGTACCCCCAGTCCATGCACATTGCCGTCGTCGGCTTGAGTCATCGCACGGCCCCGGTGGAGATCCGGGAGCGGCTCAGCATCGCCGAGCAGAGCATGGAGGCGTCGCTCCAGCGGCTGCGTTCCGATGAGCAGGTGCTCGAGGCCTCGATCCTCAGCACCTGCAACCGGCTGGAGATCTATACGTTGCTGCGCCACCCGGAACTCGGGGTGAATGCGGTTGGCAGCTTCCTGAGCGATCTCTCCGGATTGCAGCTGGAGCAGCTGCTGCCCCATCTGTTCACCTACCACCATGAGGAGGCGGTGGCCCACCTGATGCGGGTGGCCGCTGGGTTGGATTCCCTCGTGTTGGGGGAAGGGCAGATCCTCTCCCAGGTGAAGAAGATGGTGCGCCTGGGCCAGGAGCACCAGTCGGTTGGTCCGATCCTCAACCGGCTGCTCAACCAGGCGGTGAGCACGGGCAAACGGGTCCGCACCGAAACCAACCTCGGCACGGGGGCCGTTTCGATCAGCTCCGCGGCCGTGGAATTGGCGCAGCTGAAGGTGGGCCAAGCCCGCGGCGTCGACGACCTGGTGCCCCTGGATCAGGAGCAAATTGCCGTGGTGGGGGCCGGGCGCATGTCTCGCCTGCTGCTGCAACACCTGCAGGCCAAGGGAGCCCCCGGGGTGGTGCTGCTCAACCGCACCGTGGAGCGGGCGGAGCTGATGGCCGCCGATTTCCCCGGCCTGCCGGTGCAGTGCCGCCCCCTGGCCGACCTCGACCATTGCCTCAGCACCTGCTCTCTGGTGTTCACCAGCACCGCAGCCGATGACCCGATCATCGATGCCGCCCGGCTGGGCAAGCTCAACCGGCGCTCATCGCTGATGCTGGTGGACATCGGCGTGCCCCGCAACATCGCCGCTGATGTGGCGGCCCTGCAGGGCGTTGACTCCTTTGATGTGGACGACCTCCAGGAGGTGGTGACCCGCAACCAGGAGGCCCGCCGTGAGATCGCCGCGGAGGCCGAAGTGCTGCTGCAGGATGAGGGCCGGCAGTTTCTCGATTGGTGGGATGGCCTGGAAGCCGTTCCCGTGGTCAACCGCCTGCGCACCCAGCTGGAATCCATCCGTGAGCAGGAGCTGCACAAGGCGCTCAGCCGCATGGGCCCCGACCTGTCGGCCCGGGAACGCAAGGTGGTGGAGGCCCTGAGCAAGGGGATCATCAACAAGATCCTGCACACCCCCATGACCAACCTGCGGGCCCCGCAGCCACGTCAGCAGCGGCACAACGCCATGCAGGTGTTGCAGGACTTGTTCGAGCTGAACGAACCCCAAAGCTGAGCCAGTTGCCCATCCGCGGTGCAGTGGGATACAAGATCCTGTTGCCCATCCGACACCCCCATTTGGGTGATCGTGTGGCGATTGGCATCCACCTCGAGCGCAGTTCCTTCAGTTTTCAGCCAATCTGCAGAAACCCTCCCGGGCAGGGCTTCTGATCGCTTACGGTGCTGCCGCACAGGGCAACAGGGAGCTGGTATGAAGCGTGTTCTAGCGATCATTCTCGGCGGCGGAGCCGGCACCCGTCTCTATCCCCTCACCAAGATGCGCGCCAAGCCAGCCGTACCGCTGGCGGGCAAATACCGATTGATTGATATTCCGATCAGTAATTGCATCAATTCCGGCATCAACAAGATGTACGTGTTGACGCAGTTCAACAGCGCCTCGTTGAACCGTCACCTCACCCAGAGTTACAACCTCTCCGCCGGTTTTGGCCAGGGCTTCGTGGAGGTGCTGGCGGCCCAGCAGACCCCGGAGAGCCCCAGTTGGTTTGAAGGCACGGCCGATGCCGTCCGCAAATACCAGTGGCTCTTCCAGGAGTGGGATGTGGACCACTACCTGATCCTCTCGGGCGACCAGCTCTACCGGATGGATTACAGCGCCTTTGTGGAGCACCACATCAGCAGCGGCGCCGATGTGAGCATTGGCGCGCTGCCGGTGGATGCGGAGCAGGCCGAGGGCTTCGGGCTGATGCACACCAACGACCACGGCCGCATCCAGGAATTCCGGGAGAAGCCCAAGGGTGAAGCCCTCAAGGCCATGTGGGTCGACACCTCCCGGCTGGGGCTCAGCGCCGATGAGGCCCTCAAGCGGCCCTATCTGGCGTCGATGGGCATCTATGTGTTCAGCCGCGACACCCTGTTCGATCTGCTGGCCCAAAACCCCACCGCCACGGATTTCGGCAAGGAGCTGATCCCCGCCTCCCTGCAACGCGGTGATCACCTGCAGAGCTACCTGTTCGACGACTACTGGGAGGACATCGGCACCATCGGCGCCTTTTACGAGGCCAACCTGGCCCTCACCGCCCAGCCCAATCCCGCCTTCTCCTTTTACGACGAGAAGTTCCCGATCTACACCCGGCCCCGGTACCTCCCCCCCAGCAAGATGCTGGACACCCAGGTCACCGAATCGATCATCGGCGAAGGGTCGATGCTGAAGGCCTGCAGCATCCACCACTGTGTGTTGGGGGTGCGCTCGCGGGTGGAGGACGACGTCGTGCTCCAGGACACGCTGGTGATGGGCAACGACTTTTTTGAGTCGAGTGAAGAGCGGGCCGTGCTGCGCGAACGGGGCGGCACCCCCCTGGGGGTGGGGCGTGGCACCACCGTGAAGCGGGCCATCCTCGACAAAAACGTGCGGATCGGCCGCGATGTGTCGATCGTCAACAAAGACCGCGTCGAAGAAGCCGACCGCCCCGAACTGGGCTTCTACATCCGCAACGGCATCGTGGTGGTGGTCAAGAACGCCACGATCCCTGACGGCATGGTGATTTAGGCGGAGCCAGCGGCCCCGCAATGGTGCCGACCCGTTGACAGTTGCCTACGGGGGGCTGCAACGGCTCCACCACGTCGCCACACTGCAGGCGATCGTCGAGGCATCCAGCCATGGAGAAGGCCCATTTCGGCCTGATCGGTCTTGGAGTCATGGGTGAAAACCTGGTGCTCAACGCCGAGCGCAACGGGTTTTCCAGCGTTGTCTACAACCGCACCTACGCCAAGACCGAGGAGTTTTTGGCGGGTCGGGGTGCCGGCAAGCGGATCATCGGGGCCACCTCCCTGGAGGATTTCGTGGCCAAGCTGGAACGGCCGCGCCGCATCTTGATGATGATCAAGGCGGGCGATCCGATCGACGCCATGATCCAGCAGATCTCCCCCCTGTTGGAGGAGGGGGATTTGTTGATCGACGGCGGCAACTCGCTCTACACCGACACCGAACGGCGCGTGGCGGAGCTGGAAAGCCGCAGCTTCGGCTACATCGGCATGGGGGTGTCCGGTGGTGCCAAGGGGGCCCTGGAGGGGCCGAGCATGATGCCCGGCGGCACCCGGGCGGCCTACGACGCCATTGAGTCGCTGGTGTGCAAGATGGCGGCCCAAGTCGACGATGGTCCCTGTGTGACCTACATCGGGCCTGGGGGTGCGGGCCACTTCGTCAAGACCGTCCACAACGGCATTGAGTACGGCATCGAGCAGATCCTTGCCGAGGCCTACGACCTGATGAAGCGCTGCAGCGGCATGGATGGTGACGCCATGGCCGCCGTGTTGGCCCAGTGGAACGACACCGAGGAGTTGTCGTCGTTCCTGGTGGAGATCACGGAGATCTGCCTGCGCACCAAGGACCCCGCCGATGGCTCCGACCTGGTGGAAAAGATCGTGGATGCCGCCGGCCAGAAAGGCACGGGCCTCTGGACCGTGGAAAGCGCCCTGCAGATGGGGGTGCCGGTGCCCACCATCTATGCCGCCCTCAACGCCCGTGTGCTGAGCTCCATGCGGCCCGAGCGGCTGGCGGCGGATGGTCTGCTGCAGGCTCCAGCCGCACAACCCATCCCGTTGGCCCCCTTGATGGATGCCTGTGTGTTGGCCTGCATCGCCAGCTATGCCCAGGGCATGGCCCTGCTGCAGGAGGCATCCAAGCTGCACAACTACCAGCTGGATTACGCCGCCATCGCCCAAATCTGGAAGGGGGGCTGCATCATTCGCGCCCGCCTGCTGCAGCGAATTCAGAACGCCTACACAGCGCAAGCCAGCCTGCCCAACCTGATGGTGGATCCATGGTTTGTTGACCAGATCCGCCGCCGTTTGCCCGGCCTGCGCCAGGTGGTGGCGGCCGCCGCCCAAGCCGGAGTGCCGGTGCCTTGTCTGAGCAGCTCCCTCGACTACATCGACAGCTACTTCACCGGCCGTTTGCCCCAAAACCTCGTGCAGGCCATGCGCGACTGCTTTGGCTCCCACACCTACGAGCGGGTCGACCAACCCGGCAGCTTCCACACCGAGTGGATGTGAGATGACCCCTCCCACCACCTACCGGCTCGACGTGGTGGGCGATGCCACCCAGTTGGCTCGCCGCTGCTCCGAACAGGTTGCGTCCCTGATCGACCTGGCCCTCGATGAACGGGACCGGGCCCACATTGCCCTTTCGGGTGGGTCCACCCCCGCCGCCGCCTACCGGCTGCTCAACCGTGAGCACTTGCCGTGGTCGCGGGTGGACGTGGTTCTCGGTGATGAGCGTTGGGTGCCCGCCACGGATCCAGCCAGCAACGCCCGCATGCTCACGGACACCCTGCTGCAGGTGGATGGACCCGGCGGCCAGGCCCGCTTCCACCCGGTGCCCACCGAGCTCGAGACCCCTGAGGCCAGTGCCGCGGCCTTTGAGCACCACGTGCGCCAGCTCTGCCCCGGCGATCCCCCCAGCTTCGATGTGATGCTGCTGGGCCTCGGCGATGACGGCCACACGGCGTCACTCTTCCCCGGCACCCCCGCCACCCAAGAGCGCACCAAGGCCGTGACCATCGGGGCGGGCAAGGGTCTCGAGCGCATCACCCTCACGGCTCCGGTGCTGAGCGCGGCGCGTCAGGTGATTGTGCTGGTGAGCGGAGCCGCCAAACGGGAGGCCTTGCGTCGGCTGCTGGATCCAACGGAATCCGCGGAGCGCACCCCTGCCAAGCTGGTGCAACCCCGCCTGCCGGTGCTGGTGCTGGCCGACGCCGAGGCGGCGGCCGGTCTCTGATGGCCACCCCCCTGGTGTCAATGCTCACGCCCCTTGTGTTGGTTAGCGGCGATGGCTTCGCCGGTTGGCAACCCCTCAACGACACGATCATGGGGGGCCGCAGCCAGGGCACGTGCCAGGTGAGTTCCGCTGGCCTGCTGATGGATGCGCTGGTGGAGCCTGACGGTGGTGGCTTCGTGAGCTGCCGTTCACCGATGTATGCGCCACCCCTCGATCTCTCCGCCTATGGGGCCCTGCAGCTGGAACTCGATGGGGATGGTCGTCGTTACAAGCTGGCGGTGGCCTGCCGCGATGGTGTGGCGGGGCTGACGGAGCTCATCCCCGGCGGTTTGCGCTGGGTGGCGGAGTTTTCCACCCAAAGCAGCGGCACCTCAGTGATCACCATTCCGTTCAACCGGCTCACCCCCAGCGTGCGGGCCACCCCCGTGGGGCTGCCATTGCGCTTTGATGCCGCCGGCGTCACACGGCTGCAGATCCTGCATTCCAAATTCGGCGACATCGGCGGCCGCAACCCCGGCTTCCGCCCCGGTGCGTTGCGCGTGTTGGTGCGCTCGATCCGTGCCGTTCCCTGACACCGCCGCATCGATGACGCCCGATGCACCGCTGTTGGAGTTGCTGGCCAAGGCCGCGGATGTGTGCCTGAAGCCAGCGCGCCACGCGGTGCTGTTCAGCGGCCCCGAGCCCAGCACCATCGGCGATTGCAGCGATTGCTGCCTGCGCATCGAAGCCCGGGATGGCGCAGGCACCCGACTGCCAGAGCGTGACCTGGAGCTGGAGATCTACCGCAGTGGGTCGGATCTCAACCTGATGCTCACCCAACTCGGCAACGAGCAGGCCCCGATGCTGTGGCACGGCAGCCATGCGGTGTGGATGCTGGCCAGCAGCGGTGAGCGCTGCGAACGCCCCGCCGATGGAGCCCCCCTCGAGGGGTTTTGCCGGCGGGTGCGGGCGCTGCTCAGTCCACAGGATCCGTAACGGCCCCCTTGCTGCTCGAGCTCACCAGCCGGGCGTACTTGCCCAACACCCCGGTGCGGTAGCGCGGCTCGGGGGCCACCCAGGCCTGACGGCGACGGGCCAGCTCCGCGGCATCCACATTCAGCTGAATCAGCAGCTGATTGGCATCCACCGTGATGCTGTCGCCCTCCTGCACCAGGCCGATGGTGCCGCCCACCGCCGCCTCGGGGGCGATGTGCCCAATCACCAGCCCGAACGAACCTCCGGAGAAGCGTCCATCGGTGATCAAGGCCACGGAATCCAGCAGACCCTGGCCCACAATCGCCGCCGTGGGGCTGAGCATCTCGCGCATGCCGGGCCCACCCACCGGCCCCTCGTTGCGCACCACCACCACATCGCCGGGGTTGATGTGTTTGTCGAGGATGGCGGCCAGGCAGCTCTCTTCGCTTTCAAACACCCGGGCCGGTCCCGTGATCACCGGATTCTTGACACCGCTGATCTTGGCCACGGCGCCCTCCTCCGCCAGGTTGCCCTTGAGGATGGCCAGGTGTCCCTTGGCGTAGAGCGGATTGCTCAGGGGGCGAATCACCTCCTGCCCGGCGGGGGGCTGGGAGGGAACGTCCGCCAACACCTCGTGCAAGGTCTTGCCCTCGATGGTGCGGCAGTCGCCATGCAGCAGGCCCGCATCCAACAGCAGCTTCATCACCTGGGGAATGCCGCCCGCCTGATGCAGGTCGACGGTCACGTAACGGCCGCTGGGTTTGAGGTCGCAGATCACGGGCACCCGCTGGCGGATCTGTTCGAAGTCGTCGATGCTCAGCTCCACCCCCGCGGTGCGGGCTACGGCCAACAGGTGCAGCACCGAATTGGTGGAGCCGCCCACGGCCATGATCACGCTGATGGCGTTTTCGAAGGCCTGGCGGGTGAGCAGGTCGCGGGGCCGGATGTTGGCGGCGATGGCCTCCGCCAACACCTCGGCACTGCGGGCGGCGCTATCGGCTTTCTCGGGGTCCTCCGCCGCCATGGTGGAGCTGTAGGGAAGGCTGAGGCCCAGCACTTCGAAGGCGGCACTCATGGTGTTGGCGGTGAACATGCCGCCGCAACTGCCGGCCCCCGGGCAGGCGTTCTTTTCGATGGCGGTGAGCTCCTGCTCGTCGATGCGGCCACCGCTGTACTGACCCACCGCCTCAAAGGCGCTCACCACGGTGAGGTCGCAGGCGCCGAGCTTGCCGGGCTTGATCGTGCCGCCGTACACAAAGATCGACGGGATGTTCATGCGCGCCATGGCGAGCATGGCGCCGGGCATGTTCTTGTCGCAGCCGCCGATGGCGAGCAGCGCATCCATGCTCTGGCCATTGCAGGCGGTCTCGATCGAGTCGGCGATCACCTCCCGGCTCACCAGGGAATACTTCATCCCCTCGGTGCCCATGGAGATGCCATCGCTCACGGTGATGGTGCCGAACAGCTGCGGCATGGCCCCGGCTGCGTGGGCGGCCTGCTCGGCGCGGCGGGCCAGGTCGTTCAGCCCCAGGTTGCAGGGGGTGATGGTGCTGTAGCCGTTGGCGATGCCGATGATCGGCTTGGTGAAATCGCCATCACCGAAGCCCACCGCCCGCAACATGGCGCGGTTGGGGGAGCGCTGAATCCCCTGGGTGATCGCGGCGGAGCGAAGCATGGCTGCGGCGGAGTCGTTCCAGCAACCTACTGAGCG
>CAWUND010000007.1:0-19979 GCA_963923815.1 uncultured bacterium | reverse complement strand
AACCGCGCCGGGCCCTGCAACCGCTGCTCTCCTCCCTGGGGGCCCTGGGGCTCGACGAGCTCAACCGCAACCATGCCGCCGCCGGCATGTTGCTCAAGCGCCTGGGGGCCACCTTCCGGCTCAACGATTCCGGCAACCGCGGCGGTGAGCGGATCCTGCCGTTTGACCCCCTGCCCCGCCTGATCGACCACGCCGATTGGCAGCGCCTGGAGCGCGGCCTGATCCAGCGGCTGGAGGCGATCGATCTGTTCCTGGCGGATGTGTACGGGGAGCAGCGGATCCTGCGGGATGGGGTGATCCCCCGCGAAGACGTGGAGAGCTCCCAGGGCTGGCGGCCCCAGATGCAGGGCTTCCTCCCGCCCCTGGGCAAGTGGTGCCAGATCTCCGGCCTGGATCTGATCCGCGACGGCCAGGGCACCTGGCGGGTGCTGGAGGACAACCTGCGCTGCCCCTCGGGGGTGGCCTACTTCCTGGAGAACCGGCGCGTGATGAAGCGCATGTTCCCCAGCCTGTTCGCCGGCCGCACCGTGCAGCCGATCGACAGCTACCCCTCCCAGCTGCTGCAGACCCTGCGGGAGCTGGCCCCCTGGACCGAAGCGCCGCGGGTGGTGCTGCTCACCCCGGGGGTGTTCAACAGCGCCTATTTCGAGCACAGCTACCTGGCCCAGCAAATGGGCATCCCCCTGGTGGAGGGCCGCGACCTGGCCTGCCAGGACGGCCGCGTCTGGATGCGCAGCACCAGCGGCCTGGAGCCGGTGGATGTGATCTACCGCCGCATCGACGACGACTTCCTCGACCCGGCGGTGTTCCGCCCCGATTCGATGCTCGGGGTGCGCGGCCTGATGGAGGTGTACGCCAGGGGGCGGGTGGCCATCGCCAATGCCCCGGGCACCGGCGTGGCCGACGACAAGCTGATCTATGCCTACGTGCCGGAGATGGTGCGGTACTACCTCGGCGAAGACGCCATCATCGAGAACGTGCCCACCTACCTCTGCTCCCGGCCCGACGACCAGGCCTATGTGCTGGCGCACCTCGGCGAGCTGGTGGTGAAGGCGGTGTCGGAGGCGGGGGGCTACGGGATGTTGATCGGCCCCCACGCCAGCGAGGCGGAGATCCTCGAATTCGCCGACAAGATCCGCGCCAACCCACGCAACTTCATCGCCCAGCCCACCCTGGAGCTCTCCACGGTGCCCTCCCTCAGCGAGGGTGAGCTCTACCCCTGCCACGTGGATCTGCGCCCCTACGTGCTGCGGGGCCAGGGGGCCTGGGTGACCCCCGGCGGCCTCACCCGCGTGGCCCTCAAACGGGGGTCGCTGGTGGTGAACTCCTCCCAGGGGGGCGGCTGCAAGGACACCTGGATCGTGGAAGAAGCCCCGCAGGAGGTGGCCCCATGCTGAGCCGCGTTGCCGATTCCCTCTACTGGATCAACCGCTATGTGGAGCGGGCGGAGAACATCTCCCGCTTCGTGGAGGTGAGCGAAGCCATGGCGCTCGACTGCCCCCCCGGCAGCGCCGAACCCTGGCAGCCCCTGATCGACGCCAGCGGCGACCGCGAGCTGTTCGACCGCCTTTACCCCGGCGGCGGTGCCAGCGACGTGGTGACCTTCCTGGTGCAGGCGGAAGCCAACCCCAACAGCATCGTGAATTGCATCGCCCTGGCCCGGGAAAACGCGCGCCAGATCCGCGATGTGATCACCACCGAAATGTGGGAGCAGATCAACGGCCTCTACTGGACCCTGCTGGAAAGCGACAGCTTCTGGGATCAACCGCCCCAGGAGCAGCTGCGGGAGATCCGCCGCGGCTGCCAGCTGTTTTATGGGGTCACCGATGCCACCCTCAGCCGCGACCTCTCCTGGCAGTTCAGCCGCCTGGGCAGGCTGATCGAGCGGGCCGACAAGACCACCCGCATCCTCGATGTGAAGTACTTCCTGCTGCTGCCCAGCCCCGAGGAGGTGGGCGGCGTGCTGGATGAACTGCAGTGGATCTCCCTGCTGCGCAGCGCCGGGGCCTATCAGATGTTTCGCCAGTCGCAGTTGGGGGTGATCACACCGAAGGCGGTGGCCGCCTTCCTGCTGCTGGATCCGGCCTTCCCCCGCTCCGTGCGGTATTGCATGGAGCGGATCCACGAAACCCTGCGGCTGGTGGCCGGCAACTCGGTGCCCGGCGCCCCGGATGAGCTCGAATGCCTCAGCGGCCTCACCCTGGCCCGCTGGAGCTACACCGGCATCGATGAGCTGATCAGCGGCGGGCTTCATGAAGCGATCGACGCGCTGCAGAGCGATCTCAATAACCTGCATGGTCTGATCCACGCCCGCTACTTCGTGTTGCCGGGCCTGGCTGAGCCCGTTGTTGTCTCCACTCAGGACCTGGCATGCGCGCCCGCCTGATTCACCGCTTCGAGTACCGCTACAGCAAGCCGGTGCAGCTCGGGCCGCATCGCCTCTGCCTGCGGCCGCGGCCCCACGGCTTCCAGCGCCTGCTCGACTTTCGCCTGGAGATCAGCCCCGACCCCAGCCAGCTCTATGAGCTGCTGGCCGCCGGCGGCGACACCATCACCCGGGCCCGCTTCCTCGGCGACACCGATCGCTTCACGGTGGTGGCCACCAGCGAGGTGGAAACCTTCACCCCACCGCTGATCGAGGCCTGCCTGGATGAGCAGATGGCGCAGCTGCCGGTGCCGATCGGCAAGCTCAACCCCGACCTGCTCAGCAACCTGCAGGGCTGGCTGCCCAACGGCCAGCACGACGCCGCCGCCGCCGACCTGGCCCAGGAGGCCCTGATCGGCAGCGATGGCCGCAGCCTCAACTTCCTGCAGCAGCTGATCGAGATCATCCAAGACCGGGTGAAGTACACCCAGCGCCACGTGGGCCCCGCCTGGCCCGCCGGCCGCACCCTCAAGGAACGGGTGGGCTCCTGCCGCGACCTGGCGATGCTGATGATCGAGTGCTGCCGCAGCCTGGGGCTGCCGGCACGCTTCGTGAGCGGCTACCACCTGGTGGATCCGGCCCCGGAGCGCTACGACCTGCACGCCTGGGCCGAGGTGTACCTGCAGGGGGCTGGCTGGCGCGGCTTTGACCCCAGCGGCAAGGGGCCGGTGGACGACCGCTACATCCCCGTGGCCACCTCCTCCCGCTCCGACCTCACCGCCGCCGTGAGCGGCACCTTCTCCGGCCCGCCGGGGGTGGAGAGCGAACTGGAGTGGTCGATCAGCGCCGAGATCCTCAGCGGCTCCAGCAACTCCTCACGGCGGTAGCCATGCCCCCCCTGCCCGCCGCCTTCAACAGCACGGCCGCGGCGGTGGAGGAGCGGCTGCAGCGGGCCGGCATCCGGCTCACCATGGGGGGCGAACCCACCCTGGTGCCCAACGACCCCCAGGGGGCCGAGTGGAGCGTGGCGGCCGATGGCCCCACCAAGCTCCGCTACGCCCGGGCCCTGGCGGCGGAGCTGCAGCGGCGCGCCTGGCCCGGCAGCCTGCTGCTGTTTTGCCCGGGCAAGCGCTACGACGGCGAAGTGAATCCCCGCTGGGCGTTGCGGCTGATCACCGGCGGCGACGGCCAGCCCCTGGTGCCCTGGCCCCAGCAGCCCGGCGCCCCCATCCCCAGCGCCGCGGAGGCGGTGGCCCTGCTGGAGAGCATCGGCCGCGCCCTGGGGTGCCCCGTGCAGCCCCTGCCCCTGCGGGATCCGCTGGCGGCGCAACGGCGGGTGTGGGCCGTGCCCCTGAGCTGTGAGGGGGGGCAATGGCAGGCGGTGCCCTGGCCCCTGGAGGAGGGGCTGCGGCAGCTGAGCGGCGCCCCGGGCCCCGCCGGCCTGCGGCTGCCCCTGGAGCATTTCCCCGAGGGGGCCCTGCGGCAGGTGCTCACCCTGGAGCTGGATGCCGACGGCTGGGGCCTGTTTCTGCCGCCCCTGGAGCGCCAGCCCCTGGAGCAGCTGCTGGGGTTGATCGCCGCCCACGGCCAGGCCTGGCGGCCGCCGGAGCTGAGCGGCCTGCTGCCGGTGGATGCGGGCGAGCACTGGCGGGTGCTGGGGCTCACCGCCGACCCCGGCGTGCTGGAGATCAACCTGCCGGTGTGCCACAGCTGGAGCGACTACGCCGGCTGGATGGAGCTGCTGGAGCAGGCGGGTGCGGTGGTGGGGCTGCGCAGCTGGAAACAGCAGGGCGAGCGCAGCGAGGGCACCGGCGGCGGCAACCACCTGCTGCTGGGGGGCCCCAACCTGGAGCAGCACCCCTTCTTCGGCCGGCCCGCCTGGATGGTGGCGGTGCTGCGCTACTGGCAACACCACCCCTGCTTGGCGTATCTGTTCAGCGGCCGCAGCGTGGGCCCCGCCTCCCAGGCGCCACGGCCGGATGAGGGCAGCGCCGCCTGGCTCGATCTGGAGCTGGCGCACCGCACCCTGGCGGATCTGCCGGCGGGGGATCAGCGGGTGGCCATCGGCGAAACCCTGCGGCACCTGCACGCCGACCGCAGCGGCAACACCCACCGCAGCGAGATCAGCCTCGACAAGTTTTGGAACCCCGCCTGGACCGCCGGCTGCCAGGGGCTGCTGGAGTTTCGGGCGCTCGAATCGATGCCCGACCACCGCTGGAGCAGCGCCGTGGCCCTGCTGTTTCGGGCGCTGGTGGTGCGGCTGCTGGATCCGGAGCTGCGGCCCAGCGGCCTCAAGCCCTGGGGCGATCAGCTGCACGATCGGGCCCTGCTGCCCAGCCAACTCTGGGCCGACCTGGAGCAGGTGCTGGCCGAGCTGGCGGCCGCCGGCCTGCCCCTTGATCCCGAACCCTTCCGGGCCATCTGGGCCTGGCGCTTCCCGGAGCTGCTGCACTGGCGGCAGGGCCCAGCGGAGCTCAGCATCCGCCAGGCGCTGGAGCCCTGGCCGCTGCTGTGCGACACGCCGGTGGAGGGGGGCAGCACCAGCCGCTTTGTGGACAGCTCCCTGCGGCGCTTCGAGCTGATCGGCTCACCAGAGCTGCGGCAGCGCCACAGCCTGCGGTTGCAGGGGCGACCCCTGCCCTGGCCGGCGGATCCGGCCCAACCGCTGGCGGTGCGCTTCCGCCAGGAGGCCCTCTTCCCCTGCCTGCACCCCTGCCTGCCGGTGCACGTGCCCCTGGATCTGGAGCTGCTGGAGGGGGCCCAGGTGGTGGCCGCCTGGCGGCTGGCCGGCGAGTCCACAGGTTTTGAACTGCTCACACAGGCGGGGATCACTCACCGCCAGGAGCCATTGGGGGCCAAACCGCTCTCCGCCGCCGGGGAGCATTGCAGCACAGTGGATCTTCGCCTCTGAGGCCGCTCAAATCGGAAGCAAACCGGCAGCCCCGTTCAGCATTGCTTCAACAGGCTCAAGATTGTTTGCGTGGCCAAAGGCACACAGGCCAGGGGGCCCGCGGCGCGCGTAGAACCGATTCAGTACGGAGCGAAGTCCATGGGCGGTCAGCTTCATCTGGTGGGCATCACAGGGGATGGATGCCGGATCGCCCGGGATGGCGCCGGGGGCTACGTGGTGAACCACGAGCAGGCCGATGGCTCCTGGGAGCGCGTGGCCAACCTGCCCGCGGCCTACGCCGTGTGCGAGCGCTTCAACCAGCGCGACACCATGGCCCTGCCCCGCTGGCGCCAGCAGGCCTGAGGCCTACCAGTTCAGGCCGTGCAGCTTCGGTAGCGGCGCTGTTTTGAAGGTGGTGGCGAACAGCCGCGGAATCCGGCGGCTGTTGTACACGCGGAATTCGCGCACCACGCTGGCGCCCTGATCACGCACCGCCTGGTTGAGCACCACGGAGCCGTCGGGATCCGACACGGAGCGGTGGAAGGTGCCGGGGGGGATGCGCAGGATGTCGCCGCCGGTGTCCAGCCGAACAATGTGATACGGGTAATTCCAGCCGAAGTTCACCAGGTAAAAGGTGCGGCCGCCGTGCAGGGCCAGCAGGTTGTCCTCCTGGTGGGGGTGCAAATAAAACTGCCAAGCGCCGGTCTTCTCCTCATCGGGGGGGCTGACGGCCGGGCCGGAGTGGATCACCAGGTCGCGGGCGTTCGAGGTGGCGACGGTGATGTCGAAAAAACGAACGGCGGGGGTATCGCGGAACTTCTCGTAGGGAATCAGCTCAAACATGGGAGCCCGGGCACCGGGCTCCTGGGATCGGCTTTCGTGCTGCAGGGCGTCCTGCTGAATCGGAAGGGCGGACATGGCAAGGGTTGGCCCCGAAGGGCCTTTGGAATGGGCCAATGAACCGCATTGCCCCGCCCGCAAACGTTCGCAGCACTACGCAATGAAGCGTTGTGTGGGCCAGTGGTTCAGGTGGTTTGGCAATCGGTAGCGTTGGGTACACAAGCGCCGCCGATTCGATCGGCTTGGGGCCATGCCAGCACCCACCCAAGGCTGCAGCAGCCGTGATCGCTTCACCGCCACCACCCAGCAGGCGCTGGTGCTGCTGCTCACGCAGCAGCTGGCGGATGCCCAACTCCGCCGCGGCGACCGTTCAGGCAGCGACCGGCTCTGGCAGGAGGTGGCCGCCCTCGAGATTGAGCCCGAGCGGATCACGGCCCTGCTCTATGGCGGCCAGGACTGCCACGACCGCGATGCCCTGCGCGAGCTGGACGACGCCTGGCTGAGCCGCCAGGCCAGCCCAAGCCGCCCCGGCTGGGGCCTGCAGACGCTGCACCGCAACCGGCCGCGGCTGCCGAAGCGCACCCTCAGCCGGGTGTGACCGCCAGGGGGATGGGGATCGGCATCTCCACCGCCGCCGGCTCGGGGGCACAGCTCACCACCCGCTGATTCACCACCTCGCCGATCACCACGATCGCCGGTGAGGCCAAGCCGGCCTCGCGCACCGCCGCAGCCAGCCCCTGCAGATCGGCGATCACCGCCCGCTGCCCCTGCACGGTGCCCTGCTGCACCGCAGCGGCCGGGGTGGAGGGCGCCAGGCCACCGGCCATCAGCTCTCCGCAAATATGGGGGAGGTTGTGCAACCCCATGTAGATCACCAGCCCATCGCTGCTGCGGGCCAAACCGCGCCAATCAACGCTGGGGCGGCCCTTGTCGATTTCCTCGTGGCCGGTCACGAAGGTGACGGAGCTGCCGGCGCGCCGGTGGGTCACCGGGATGCCCAGATAGGCGGGGGCTGCAATGCCGGCGGTGACCCCGGGCACCACCTCCACGGGCACCCCGTGGCGCTCCAGGTGGGCCGCCTCCTCCCCGCCGCGGCCAAACAAAAACGGATCGCCGCCCTTCAGCCGCACCACGCAGCGGTGGCGGGCGGCCAACTGCACCAACACGGCATTGGTGGAGGGCTGGGGCACGGAGTGGTGGCCGCGCCGCTTGCCCACAAAGTGCTGCTCCGCCGTCTCCGGCACCAGGGCCAGCACCTCCCGCGGCACCAGGGAGTCGTAGACGAGGGCATCGCACTGGCTCAAGAGCCGTTGCGCCTTCACGGTGAGCAGGTCTGGATCCCCGGGGCCTGCCCCCACCAGATACACCGTGCCGGGGGTGGCTGCGCTCATGGCTCCACCTCCAGACGATCCAGCAGAACCGAGCGCATGGCGGGCAGGCCGAGCAAGGGGGGCAGCACCTCCCATCCCTGGGGCACCGCTGCTCCCATGTTGAGGGATTCGGCCATGCGATTGGGGGCCAGGGCCAAGGGAACCACCAAAGCCGACGGCCCCGCCAGCTGCGGCAGCGCCAAGGGCTGATCAGCGTCGGCCGCGGGCACCCCGGCACGGCCCAGGCGCCGCCCCAGATGGGCCAGGTAGCGCTGGGCCAGGGGACCCTGCAGGGGATGGTGCACCCAGCACCAGGGGCGGCCCGCCGCCAGCCGATCCAGCTGATCGGCCAGCTGACGCTGCCACTGGGGCCAGGCCCCGAGGAAGGGGATCCGCCGCAGCGCCGGTCGGGGGCCATCCGCCAGGGCCTCACCGGCGGCGGCGCCCCAGGCGGCCGTGAGCTGGGGCAGGTCGCGGCGCACGTGTTCGCCGGGCAGCAGCAACAGGGGCACCACCGTGAGTGCGCCGGCCCGTTGGGCTTGGCGCCAGAAGCGGCCATCCACGCTGGGGGGGGCGGCGGTGAGCGCCTGCAGCACCACTGGTGCACCCCGCCTCCGGCTCAACTCCGCCGCCAGGTCGATGTAGGCGCCGGGGATGTCTCCCCCCTGGCGGCCATGCACCACCAACACCATGGGGGAGCGCTGCAGGCGACGCTCCACCCGGGCGGCCACGGTGGGGTCGAGGGTGAGGGCGGCCAACTGCCGCAACGGCCGCTGGCCATCGGGCAACCGGGCCAACAAATCCACGGCGCCGGCGGCCAGGGCGGGATCCAGGTCTTGGGCCAGGCGCAACAGCGCCGGCTTCAGCAACGGCAGGGGCCAGGCGGAGAGCCCCAGGGCCACCCCCTCCAGGGCCGCCTGCCGCCAGGCCAGCGGCCCTGGATCCAGGCAGCACTGCAGCAACAGCACCGCATCGCGGTGTTGCCGTTGGCGACCCAACAGCGGCAGCAATGGCAGCAGGCCGCTCCAGCCATCGGGGCTCCAGGGGCCGCGGCTGGCCTCCAGCACCACCGCCCGCAGCCGTTGGGCCACGCGGGGATCTTGGAACTGGGCCAGCACCTCCAGCCAGCCCAGTTGCAGGGCGGGTGCCACGCAGGCCTGGTGCTCCAGCAGGGGTTCCAGCCAGGCCTGCACCACGCTGAATTCCGCAGCGATCAGGGGCAACTCACGGCGGGCCGCCTCCACCCATGGGGTGGGGTCTGAGCCCACCGCAGCGGCCAGCAGCCGCTCCACGCTGGGGCGATCCAACCGGCCCCAGAGCGCCGCCAACAGATCCGGCGCCGGCTCCAACTCACCCTGCAGCAGCCCCTCCAGCCAGGCCGCCACGGGTTCCTGGCCGCGGCGCAGCCGCTGCATCTGCTGCCACCGCTGGGGGTCGCCCTCCACGTTGCACGGATCGGCGGAGGGCTTCAGCCTGACAGGCAACGGCGCAACCCCCACCTCAAGCCACCGGGTGGCGCCGACGGGCTCCGAAACGCTCCACCAGCAGGGTCTCCAGCACGGGCACCAACTGCACCAGGGGCACCCCCTTGTCGTGCAAGTCCGCCAGCTTGGGGTCGGCCCCCATGTCGCCGCCCAGGTAGAGCTTCACCGCCTCCACCATCTGGCCGTCATGGCGCGCCTTGGCGCCCATCAAGCCGATCTCCCCCATGTAGGGCTGGCCGCAGGCGTTGGGGCAACCGGTCCAGTGGGTGCGCACGGCGTGGGGCAGCTCCAGGCGCCGCTCCAGCTCCTCCACCACCGCCTGGGCGGTGGTTTTGGTGGGAATCAGGGCAAAGCTGCAGTAGCGGTTGCCCGTGCAGCTCACGGCCTCCGCCATCAGCGGCCCCGGGGTGGGGCTGAAGCGCTGCAACAGCGGCTCCGCCAGCAGGGCCTCAACCCCCTGCTGCGGCACCCCGGTGATCAACACGTTTTGGGCTTCCGTGAGGCGCAGCTCACCGCTGCCATGGCGCCGGGCGATGGCCGCCAGCTCCGCCATGGAGGCCGCATCGAGGCGACCCACCGGAATGCTCAAGCCCACCCACACCAGGCCCTCCTGCTTCTGGGGCTGCACCCCCAGGCCGGAGCGGGGGGCACGTTGCACCAGGTGGCGGCCGTCGTGGGGTTGGGCCTGCTCGCCGAGATCGGCAAAGGCCTGCAGCACCGCCTCGCGGTAAGCCTCCAGCCCCAGCTCATCCACCAGATACATCAGGCGGCTCTTGTTGCGGGCCTGGCGGTTGCCGCAGCGCTCGAAATGGCGCAACACCGCCAGGCTGAAGGCGGGCAGCTGCTCACCGGTGAGCCACACCCCCAGGGGGATGGCCAATTCATTGCGCTGGGCCGAGAAAAAGCCCCCCACCATCACGGTGAAGCCCAGCTGGCCGTTGTGCTCCGCCGGCAGGAAGGCCAGGTCGTTGTGCAGCAAAAAGCTGTCGGGGGCGCCACCAACGGCGATGTTGAACTTGCGGGGCAGGTTGGTGGGGGCGTCGTCCGCCAGCAGGCGCCGTTGGATGGCGTCCACCAGGGGGCGGGTGTCCACCAACTCCTCGGGATCGAGGCCCGCGAAGGGGTTGCCGGTGATGTTGCGGGGGTTGTCGTGGCCCGATTGGCGGCTGGTGAGGCCCACGGATTGCATGGCGCTCAGCAGCGGCGCCATGTCCTCCAGCAGCAGGCCCCGTAGCTGAAGGTTCTGGCGGGTGGTGATGTCAGCCGAGCCCCACTCACCGCAGCGGTCCACCGCATCGGCCAGCACCTCCAGCTGCTCCGCCTGGATCACGCCGTTGGGCAGCCGCAGCCGCACCATGAACCGCCCGGGGGTCACGGGGCGGAAGAAGATCCCCAGCCACTTGAGCCGGATGGTGAGCGTGGCCTCATCGAGGTTGTCCCAGCCGGTGGAGGCCAGTTGGGCCAGCTGCGGCTCCAGCTCCAGGCCGCACAGATCGGCTTTGGCCTGCTCGATTTTGCTGAGGGCAGCTGCCATCACCGAAGGGCCATAGGGCCACCAGCGTGCGCAACGGCCCCGCCCCTCAAGTGTTGCTTTGGATACAAAACACGGGTGCATGGCGAACCCGCTGGCCTGCCCGCAGGGCCCAGCGGCCCGTGGGTGAGAATCAAAAGTCCCGCCACGCCGCTGGCCCCATGGTTGCGCAGGCCACCGCAGCCCCACCCCAACCAGCGCCGGCCCCCACGGCGGGCCGCGACCGCTTTCGCACCTACCTGGGCAAGGTGGGCAGCGGCGAGCACACCAGCAGCGGCCTCACCCGTGAGGAGGCCGCCGACGCCCTGGAGCTGATGCTCAATGGCGAAGCCAGCCCCGCCCAGATCGGCGCCTTTCTGATCGCCCACCGCATCCGCCGGCCCGAGCCCCAGGAGCTCACCGGCATGCTCGATGTGTACCGCCGCCAGGGCCCCCAGCTCCACAGCCCGGAGCCGGCCCTGTGCTTTGGCATCCCCTTCGACGGCCGCAGCCGCACCGCCCCCATCTACCCGCTCACCGCCCTGGTGCTGGCCAGCGCCGGCATTCCGGTGGTGCTGCAGGGGGGCCGGCGCATGCCGGTGAAATACGGGGTCACCGCCCTGGAGCTGTTCGCCGCCCTGGGGTTGGCGCTGCAGGGCCGCAGCCTCGCGTGGGTGCAACAGGGCCTGGAGCGCTGGAAGCTGGCCCTGGTGCACCAGCCCGACCACTTCCCGGCGGCGGAGGTGCTGATCCCCATCCGCGAGGACATCGGCAAACGCCCGCCCCTGGCCAGCCTGGAACTGATGTGGACGCCGCACCGGGGGCCCCATCTGCTGGTGAGCGGCTTTGTGCACCCCCCCACCGAAACGCGGGCCTGGCAGGCCCTGAAGCTGGCCGGCGAAACCAACGTGCTCACCATCAAGGGCCTGGAGGGCAGCACCGATCTGCCCATCAGCCGGGCCTGCGTCACCGGCCGGCCCGATGGCGACAGCGATGGGCGCCTGATCCTGCACCCCCGCGACCACGACTGCTACGGCGACGACCCCCGCTGGGAGAGCCTGGAGCTGTGGACGGGCCAGGCCTTCGCCGCCCTGGGGGGCCAGGGCCCCCTGGCCACCCCCCTGATCTGGAACGCCGGCACCTACCTCTGGCAGGCGGGCCACTGCGCCAGCCAGGAGGCCGGCCTGGCCCAGTGCCGGGCGCTGCTCCACGACGGGGCGGCCCTGCGGCTGCTGGACACGATCCGCCAGCAAACGGCCTGAACCATCCGGCCCATGGCAGCCCCTCAGCACCCGGCCCAGCACTGCTTCGGCTTCGAGAGCGATTTCATCGGCAACTGGCGCTGCATCCCCCTCTGCGTGCGGCGCAAGCTCGACCTGATCGGCCTCAAGCTCAAACTCAGCCACTGGCTGGAGCTCAGCCAGGCCCAACGCCAACAGCTGGTGGACTGGGACGATCACCCCGAGGCCCTGGCCCAACTGCGGGCCCAGCTGCTGCTGCTGACGGCCCCCCTGAGCGACGGCGTCGCCCAACCGCTTCCCCCCGCCACAGGGGAGCCCTGGCAAACGCTTCAGACGGTGCCCGACGACGTGGCGCGGGCCGCGCAAGCCCGGCAGGTGGCGCTCAACCTGGAGCGCTGGCAGGGGCTGAGCGAACTGGGGCGCTTCGCCCTGTGCAAGCTGGCCCGCCCCGGCCACGACCACCACAACCTGGGCGCCGCCTTCGAGGAGCTGCTGGCCCCAGGCCCAGATTTTTAGGTACGGGCCGGCACCAAACGGCCCTTGAACCGGAAAAACCGTATCAACGGCCACGGGAGGGGGTGCCCGCGCCGTGGTCTCTTGGCTCCCGTTGGTCAGCTTGTGCGCCAACCGCTGAATTCGCTCTGACGGCGGCCCCTTGTTGTGAGGCCGGTCGGGCCCCATCCCCTCTGACTGCGGCAGCACCTGTGGGCTGCGGCGGCCAAGGGTGATTCCCCCTGATCGCACGGCCCCGCGAGGGCCGCTATCCCATGACATCCATCACCCGACGCAAAGCGCTGCTCTCCGGCCTGGCGGCCACCACCGGCGCCGTGATCCAATTCGGCGGCGTGGCCAGCCTGCTGAGCCCCCTGGCCGCCCAGGCCGCCCCCGGCAAGCCGGAAACCACCAGCGTCGACCTGGGCTTCATCGCCCTCACCGACGCCGCCCCCCTGATCGTGGCCAAGGAGAAGGGCTTCTTCGCCAAGCAGGGCATGAGCGGCGTGGAGCTCAAGAAGCAAACCTCCTGGGCCGTCACCCGCGACAACCTGGAGCTGGGCGGTGCCCGCGGCGGCATCGATGGCGCCCACATCCTGTCGCCGATGCCCTACCTGCTCACCACCGGCGCCATCAGCAAGAGCAAGCAGCCGGTGCCGATGTTCATCCTGGCCCGCTTGAACACCAACGGTCAGGCCATCTCCGCCTCCAACGACTTCAAGAAATACAAGTTCCGCACCCAAACCCCCACCATCGCCAAGGCGATCGCCGAGAAGAACAAAACCGGCGACAAGTTCAAGGCTGCGGTGACCTTCCCCGGCGGCACCCACGACCTGTGGATGCGCTACTGGCTCGCCGCCAACGGCGTGGACCCCAACAAGCAGGCCGACCTGGTGGTGATTCCGCCGCCGCAGATGGTGGCCAACATGAAGTCGGGCACCATGGACATCTTCTGTGTGGGTGAGCCCTGGAACGAGCGCCTGGTGAACAAGAAACTGGGCTACACCGCCCTGATCACCGGCCAACTCTGGAAGGACCACCCCGAGAAGGCCTTCGCCATGCGCGCCGATTGGGTGAAGAAGAACCCCAACGCCACCCTGCGCCTGCTGATGGCCGTGCAACAGGCCCAGAAGTGGGCGGACAACCCGGCCAACACCGTGGAACTGTCCAAGATGCTGGCCCAGGACAAGTACGTGAAGGCCAACGCCGATGACCTGCTGCCCCGCCTGCAGGGCACCATCGATTTCGGCACCGGCAAGGTGGCCAACATGAAGAACATCTCGATGAAGTTCTGGGCCGACAACGCCTCCTTCCCCTACAAGAGCCACGACACCTGGTTCATCACCGAGGACATCCGCTGGGGCTACCTGCCCAAGGGCACCAACATCAAAGCCCTGGTGAACAAGGTGAACCGCAGTGATCTGTGGCGCGCCGCCGCCAAGGCCAACGGCTACGGCAACGGCCCCTCCGGCGACTCCCGCGGTGTGGAGATCTTCTTCGACGGCGTCAAGTTCGACGCCAACAACCCGCAGGCCTACCTCAACGGCCTGAAGATCAAGGCCATGAAGTGAGGCCCAGGGCCCCGGCCGCTGATGCGCCGGGGCCCCATCCCCTCACCGCAGCCCGACTCCACCGACACGCCCTTGGGGTGCCCTCCAGCGCAGGGTGCCCGGGGCCGCGACCACCTCCATCCCTCCGCCCCGCGGCGGCCGCCCCGTCATGACCAGCCTTTCCGCCACCCCCCGCAGCCCACGCCCCAGCAAGGCGGCCTGGATGCGCTCCCCACTGGTGAGCCAAATCAAAGCCCCCGTGGTGTGCATCGGGCTCACCCTGGCCCTTTGGCAGTTCCTCTCCCAGTTCAACAGCGAAGGGTTTCCCGGACCGATCCAAGTGATCAGCCAAACCTGGGACCCCTACATCAGCCACCCCTTCTTCGATGACGGCGGCACCTCCAAGGGCCTGGGCCTGCAGCTGCTGATTTCGCTGCAGCGGGTGGCCGTGGGCTACACCCTGGCGGCGGTGGTGGGCATTGCCGCCGGCCTGGCGATCGGCCTCAACCGTTTCCTGCGCCGCGGCTTCGATCCGCTGATCCAGGTGCTGCGCACCGTGCCGCCCTTGGCCTGGTTGCCGATCTCGCTGCTGCTGTTTCAGCAGGCGGACACCGCGGCCATCTTCGTGATCTTCATCACCGCCATCTGGCCGATCATCATCAACACGGCCGTTGGCATCAACGAAATCCCGCAGGATTACACCAACGTGGCCCGGGTGCTGCGGCTGCGGAAGCGCAGCTACCTGCGCGACATCCTGATGCCCGCCACCGCCCCCTATGTGTTCACGGGCCTGCGCATCGCCATCGGCCTGGCCTGGCTGGCGATCGTGGCCGCCGAAATGCTCAAGGCCGACGGCGGCATCGGCTTCTTCATCTGGGATGCCTACAACGCCGGCGGCGACAGCAGCACCAGCCAGATCATCCTGGCCATCGTGGTGATCGGCCTGGTGGGCCTGGCCCTCGATCGCCTGGTGGCGGCCGTGGGCACCGTGGTGGCCAAGGGGGGTCAGTGATGTCTCAAGCCTTCCTCACCGTCGACGACGTCACCCGCAGCTTTGCCCTGCCCAAGGGCGGCCACTACGTGGCCCTCAAGGACATCGACCTGCAGATCCGCGAGGGGGAATTCATCTCCCTGATCGGCCACTCCGGTTGCGGCAAATCCACCCTGCTCAACCTGATGGCGGGGCTGGATCAGGCCAACACCGGCGGCATCTTGATGGACGGCCGCCAGATCACCGATCCCGGCCCGGATCGGATGGTGGTGTTCCAGAACTACTCGCTGCTGCCGTGGCAAACGGTGCGCCAAAACATCGCCCTGGCGGTGAACAACGTGATGCGCGAGGCCAGCGACGCCGAACGCCAGGAGCGCATCGACGCCAGCATCGAGCTGGTGGGCCTGGGCCACGCGGCCCAGAAGCTGCCCGGCGAACTCTCCGGCGGCATGAAGCAGCGGGTGGCCATCGCCCGCGCCCTGGCGATTCGCCCCAAGCTGCTGCTGCTGGATGAGCCCTTCGGCGCCCTGGATGCCCTCACCCGGGGCAACCTGCAACAGCAACTGATGCAGATCTGCCAGCAGGCCGGCGTCACCACCGTGATGGTGACCCACTCGGTGGATGAGGCGCTGCTGCTCTCCGATCGGGTGGTATGCCTCACCAACGGCCCGGCCGCCGGCATCGGCCAGATCGTGACGGTGAACCTGCCGCGGCCGCGCCAACGGCTGGAGGTGATGGAGCACCCCGACTACTACAAGCTGCGCACGGAGCTGATCAACTTCCTGCAGCAGCAGCGGCGTCTCAAGCAACGGCGCCAAAGCCTCAGCGGCGCCGCACCGGCCCAGCCCACTCCGGCGCCAACCGCGGCGAGCGGCACCCCCCGCAAGGTGCGCATCGGCTACCTGCCGGGCCTCGATGTGGCCCCCCTGGCCGTGGGCCTGGAGCGGGGCTTCTTCAGCGAGCGCCAGGTGCAGGTGATCCCGGTGGTGTTCCACCGCTGGCAGCAGATGGAGGAGCAGCTGCGCGCCGGCGAGCTCGACCTGGCCATCACCTCCGCCAGCGCACCGCTGGCCATGGCCCTGGGGCTGCACGGCCAACCCGCCTGGCCGGCGATCACCCCGATGACGGTGACCCGCAACGGAAACGCCCTGTGCCTGGCCCGACGCTTCCGCGATCTACAGGTCGACTCACTGGCGTCGCTAGCGGAACGCCTGAAGGGACGGGAGTGGCCGCTGCGGCTTGCCATCGGCCAGAAGGGCAGCATGCAGGAATTGCTGCTGCGGCACTGGTTGGCCAGCGGTGGCATCAACCCAGACCAGGAGGTGGAGTTCCAAACCCTCTCCCCCCTGGCCATGCAGGCCGCCCTGCTGGCGGGGGAGATCGATGGCTTCATCGCCGGCCGCTACCGCGTGGCCAAGGCCGTCGATTCCGGCCTGGCCGACGTGCTGGCCACCGACCTCGACATCTGGAGCAACCACCCCGAGAAGGTGCTCACCTGCCATGAGGGCTGGGCCGCAGAGCACGAATCGTTGCTGCTCGACGTGTGCAGCGGCCTGATCCGTGCCGGCCAGATCTGCGAAGACGGCGGCCAACACGACTACCTGGTGGGGTTGTTGAGCCGGCCCCAATGGCTCGGCACCGATTCAGCCCTGGCGCTTGAACGCCAGTTCGACCTGGGCACCGGCCCGGCCTCCGGTCGGCGTTTGCCCTTGAACCGCTACCACAGCGACCGGGCCCACGTGGCCAACGGCGCTGAGGGGGCCTGGATCCTCACCCAGTGCAGCCGCTGGGGCTGGACCCCCTTCCCCAGCAACCGGCTTGAGCTGTTGGGGCAGGTGTACCGCAACGACCTCTGCAACGCCGCCCTCGAGCGGGCCGGCCTGCCGGCCCTGCGGCCCGAACGGCAACCGATCCCCCTGGCCTGCGGCCCCGCCTTCGACCAGGACGACCCGATCGCCTACCTGCAGCAGCTCCCCTTCAACCGCGGCACCGCCGAAGCGGTTGTGCCCGTGCCCAGCGGCCAGACCAACCGCCCCCTCGCCGTTCATTGACATGACCAGCGCCATGACCAGCCCCCCTGTGCCAGCCGGTCGCTTTGAACGCGACCTGAGCCGCAACCCCAACTACCTGCGCTTTGAGGGCGTCGGCCAGGTGTTCCACACCAAAAACGGCCCCTTCGAAGCCCTGCGGGACATCAACCTGACGGTGGCGCAGGGGGAATTCATCTGCGTGGTTGGCCACTCCGGCTGCGGCAAGAGCACCCTGCTCAACATGGTGTCGGGCTTCCTCAGCCCCAGCAGCGGCCGGGTAAGCCTGCAGGACCAAGCCATCGAAGGCCCCGGGCCCGATCGCATGGTGGTGTTCCAGAACTATTCCCTGCTGCCCTGGAAAACGGTGGAGCAGAACGTGGCCCTAGCCGTGAAGGCGGCACGCCCCCAACTGGACACCGCCACCAGGGCCTCGGTGGTGGACCATCACCTCGAGATGGTGGGGCTGCTGGAGGCCCGCCACAAACGGCCGGGGGAAATCTCCGGCGGCATGCGCCAGCGGGTGGCCATCGCCCGCGCCCTGGCGGTGCAGCCCGAGGTGCTGGTGCTCGATGAACCCTTCGGCGCCCTCGACGCCATCACCAAGGAGGAGCTCCAGGAGGAGCTGCTCGCCATCTGGCGGGAGCACAAGCCCACGGTGCTGATGATCACCCACGACATCGACGAGGCCCTGTTCCTCGCCGATCGCATCGTGATGATGACCAACGGCCCCTCCGCCACCATCGGCGAAATCGTGGAGGTGCCCTTCGAGCGGCCCCGCGATTTCGATCGGATTCAACAGGACCCGCGCTACGGCCAGCTGCGCAACCACGCCCTCGACTTCCTCTACCGCCGCTACGCCCATGACGTCGACTGAACCGCCGATGCTGTCGATCCGCGCCGGCCACACGATGCTGCTCGACGAACAGCTGCTGCAACGCACCCACTACTTAAGTGTGGAGGCTGGTTTGGTGCGGGTGGCCATCTCCAATCCCGACCAGGAGGCCCTCCAGGCCCAGCTGGTGACCCTGGGGTTCCTGCAGGCGGGCGACCATCTGCCCCTGGATCTGCTGCGCAATTCGCGGCTGCACCTGCAGGCACTCACGCCCACCCGGCTGGTGGGGGACACCTCAGCCCTGCCGCAGGAAGGCTCCAACAGCCTGCACGACTGGACCCTCGACCTGCTGCTGCTGCGCCATCTCGGCGAGGCGGAGCAACGCATCCAGGCGCTACTGCAGCTGCTGGTGGAGCGGCTCGGGCGCCGCAGCGGCGAGTGGTATGAGCTGCCCGTGCGGCTCACCCACGCCGAGCTGGCCGAGCTCAGCGGCCACACCCGGGTCACCGTGACGCGCCAGTTGTCGCGCCTGCGGGAACAGGGGCTGATCGAGCCCAACGGCGGGCCCGAGCGCAGCCTGCGGATCGCGCCGGAGCTGGTGGAGGCCTAGGGCCCCGCCGGCTCCAGCCGCACCGCCGCCGCCTTCAATTCCGGCTGTTTGGAGAGGGCATCCGCCTGCTCGTGCATGAGCCGGTTGGCTTCGCAGGGCTGGGGCTGGCTCGCCCCCCAGTGCATCGGCAGAAACACCGTGCCCGGCCGGATGCGCGGACTCACCTGCACCCGCACCGTGAGCCGGCCCCGCCGGGACTGCACCGCCGCCAGGGCGCCATCCTCCAGCCCATGGCCCTGGGCATCGTCGGGGTGCACCTCGAGCAACGCCTCGGGGTACTGCTTCACCACCCGGGGCACGTGCACCGTGCGGGTCATGGTGTGCCAGTGGCCCAGGTAGCGGCCCACGGTGAGCACCAGCGGGTAGGCGTCATCGGGGGGTTCCGCCAGCCCCAGCGGTGGATCCGCCAGCAGCTGGGCCCGGCCCGAGGGGGTGGGGTAACGGCCGTCGCCATAGAGGCGGGCCTGGCCAGCGCCGGGGGCGGTGCCCTGGGGGAAGGGCCATTGCTGCGGGCCATGCTCCGCCAACAGGCCATGGCTCAGGCCGCTGAGGTCGCAAACGCGGCCAGCGGTGAGCGCCACCAGCTCCGCATACACCTCCGCGGCGGAGCCGTAGCTGAACTGCTCCTCAAACCCCAAGCGGCGGCCCAGCTCCGCGAAGATGGCCCAGTCGGCGCGGGCCTCCCCCGGCGGTTCGCGGAAGGCGGGGCAGAGGGTGACCCGCCGCTCGGAATTGGTCATCACCCCGGCCTTCTCGCTCCACTGGGCCGCCGGCAGCACCAGGTGGGCCACCGCCGCCGTTTCCGTGTTGGCGTAGGCCTCCGTGAGCACCACCATCGGGCAGCGCAGGGCCGCGGCCCGCACCCGATCCAGCCAGGGCATGCTCACCAGCGGATTGGTGGCGGCCACCCACCAAAGGTCGAGCTCGCCGCGCTCCATCGCCTCCACCTGCTCCCACACCGCCAGGCCGGGCTCGGGCGCGATCGAACCCGGCGCAAAGCCCCAGTGGCGCTCCACCAGGGCGCGGTGGTCGGCGTTGGCCACAAAGCGGTAGCCGGGCAGCAACTGGGCCAGACCGCCCACCTCTCGCCCCCCCATGGCGTTGGGCTGGCCGGTGAGCGAAAACGGCCCCGCCCCCGGGCGGCCGATCTGGCCTGTCACCAGGTGCAGGTTGATGATGCCGCCCACGGTGGCGGTGCCCTCACGGCTCTGGTTCACCCCCATCGACCAGAGGCTGAGCACCCCGGCCGCCTCCGCCCACCAGCGGGCCAGTTGGCGCAGGTCGGCCTCGGCGATGCCACACAGTTGGCTCACCCGCTGCGGCGTCCACTGCCGCCAGAGCGCCTCCAGCTCGCCATAGCCCTCCGTGTGGGCCGCGATGAAGGGGTGATCGAGGGCCTGCAGCTCCAGCAGCAGATGGCCGATGCCATGCAGCAGCACCAGATCGGTGCCCGGCTGAATGGCCAGGTGCAGATCAGCCGCATCGGCGGTGGCGGTGGCCCGGGGATCCACCACCACCAGCCGCAGCGCATCGGGCTGCTTGCGCTTGCGCTTGAGCAACCGCTGGAACAGCACCGGATGGCAATCCGCCGTGTTGGTGCCGATCAGCAGCACCAGATCCGCCAGGTCGAGGTCGTCGTAGCAACAGGGGGGGCCGTCGGAGCCCAGGCTGCGGGCGTAACCCGCCACCGCCGAGCTCATGCACAGCCGGGAGTTGGCGTCGAAGTTGTTGCTGCCCAGGGCCCCCTTGAGCAGCTTGTTGGCCACGTAGTAGT